>NZ_JBTMMT010000014.1:0-120505 GCF_055517075.1 Micromonospora sp. DSM 43699 | reverse complement strand
CCCAGAGGTTGATCAAGAAGTTTGCGTCATCGGGGACGACTTTCCTGACCTGAACCTCTTGGTCAACTGGGCGGGACGGGTGGGCGAGGCTCGTAGGGAGTGGATCATGCTTTTCAGGGCACGGAACCAGCGTCGACGAGGAGTGCGCGAGCAGGGCCCGTCCGGTCTGCCGAGCGATGAGCAGGGGCCGGCCTCCCCGAGTGGGGGCCGGGCCCTTCTGTCGTCACGGGGCCAGGTCAGGGCGATTGGCGCGCAGCCAGGCCGGCACCTCGGTGCGCCCGGCCGAGCTGTTCGATCGGTTCATCGCCTGGACGAAGCCACGCCGCACGCGCAGCCTGCCCACCTGAGCACTACTCCGCCCGAGGGGAGAGGCTCGGCTCTGCGGGGTGGGGCCTCTCCTCGTATGCCTGGCGGGAGCCGCACACCTCGGACAGGGAGCACCGCTTGGTCTCGCCCCCGGTGAGCTGGCGGACGACGACGGTTTCGCTCGGCGGGTGCCGGGACACCACCTTGGCCTGGCCATCCGCGGTCTCGACCCGCTGGCCCGGGCTCGGGTAGGAGGTGCCGGCTTCGGCATAGAGCGGGTGCTCGTACTTCAGGCAGCACATCAGCCGGCCGCAGGCCCCGGAGATCCGCAGCGGGTTCAGCGGGAGGTCCTGGTCCTTGGCCATCCGGATGGTCACCGGCTCGAAGTCGTTGAGGAAGGTGGCGCAGCACAGGTCCCGGCCGCAGGAGCCGATGCCGCCCTGCACCCGGGCCGAGTCCCGGGCGGAGAGCTGTCGCAGCTCCACCCGGCAGTGCAGGGTCGCGCCCAGGTCCCGGACCAGGGAGCGGAAGTCCACCCGGTGCGGGGCGGTGAAGTAGACGGTCGTCCGGTCCCCGGTGCCTTCGGCGGCGGCGAGGACATGGTCGACCGCCACCACCTTCATCGGCAGGCCGTGCTCCCGGATCAGCCGCTTCGCGGCCACCTTCGCCTCGGCCTTGCGCCGCCGCAGCAGCTCGTCGCGGCGCAGGTCGTCGTCGTCGGCCAGCCCGGCCAGCTTCGGGAAGCCGGCGGTCTCCTCGGTGACCCACTGGGCGGCCCAGACGCACTCCGCCACCTCGGGACCGTCGTCGGTGGGGACGAGCACCCGGTCGCCGACCTGCGGACGGAACTCCCCCGGGTCGAGGTAGTAGAGCCGCCCGTACCGGTTGAAGCTGACCGCGCAGAGCATGCCCATGCCTTCAGCCTACGACGGATCGACGGAACCCGGCCGGACGCTGCCGCCGGGCACCCCGCCGGGAGCCGGAGCGGGTCACGGTCAGCCGATCCGCAACGGGCCACCGTGGTACGACGGACCGCCCGTCGACCGCCAGGTCGACTCGGCCAGACTGGGCGACCACTGGCGCAGCAGCGTCTCCGCCCCGTCGTAGGCCACGCCGAGCACCGAGAGCACCCGGGTGGCGATCTCGGCCGCCGCACCGGCCCCGGCGGCGGGCCCGGCACCGGGGGCGGTCGCCGCCCGGACCCGGACCGCCTCGGTGGAGCCGAGCACCTCGGCCAGCACCCGGGCCACCGCCAGCCGGCTGCCCTCCACCCAGTCGGCCAGCGCGTCGGCGTAACCGGCTGTCGACTCCAACCTGCCGACCAGGCTCTCCGGCCCCTCGTCCAGATGGCGCAGCAGGGCGGTGCGGGCCTCGTCGTAGGACGCCCCGGCCGGACCGGACCAGACGCCCGGGTCGGTGAGGGCGGCGCAGGCGTCGTCGTACCCCCGGACGAGGCGGCGCACGGCGTGCCCGGCGGTCGCCAGCGGCGCGGGATGCAGGTCGAGGAAGGCGCGCAGGGCCTCGCCCGGCAGCAGTTGCATCCGGCGCAGCAGCGGCCAGACCGGATGCGCCTCGGGGGCACCTGCGGCGAGCAGCGTGTCGACCCGGGCGAGCAGGTCGAGGCCGGGCTCGGCGAGCCGGTCCAGCGGGTCCATCACGCCTCCCCGGCCAACCGGCGGCGGGCGTCGTCGTCGGTGGTGGCGTAGCGGTCGGCGGCGCTGCGGACGGCCGACGCGGCGGCGGCCAGCCGGGCGGCGGCGGCACCCGCCTCGCGGGACCGCCCGTCGGTGGCGGTGGCCCACTGCCGATGCAGGGCGCGGCCGACCTCGCCGGGACGGCCGGCGGAGTGCGCGCCGAACGCCGGGTGCGGCGGATCACTGACGGTGACCGTCCGGGACAGGGTGGCGAGGGTGGCGCTGGCCTCGTCGAGGCGGTCGGCGAGGGCGCGCAGGGCGTCCACCTCAGGCCCCCGCGAGCGGACGGTAGGCGGTGAAGGTCTCGTTGTGCAGTTTCTCCCGGGCCCACTGGGCGGCATCGGCGGCGGCCGTGACGGCGGCCTGCACCGAACCGGCGACGTCCCGTGGGTGCCGGTTGTGCAGCGGGCCGAGGAAGCGCACGTCGGTGATCCGGCCGCCGGCGGTCACCACCACCTCGACCAGCCCGTCGGGCGAGCGGACGGTCACCTCGACGGTGTCGACCGCCCGGTCGAACTCGGCCTGGAGGGATTCGATCCGGCGGTACCGCCGCACCGCCTCCTCGATCCACGCCTCGTCGATCTCGCCGCGCGGCATCCGATCTCCCCCCAGGTCGACCTCACCCTGCGTACCACCACGATCACCGCGGCCCCCTCGGGACCGTACCGCACGCCGTCAACGCGTGTCGATGGGCGGAAACGGGCGTCAGCCCCGCCAGAGGGAGAGCATCATCGCCTCCACGGCGATGCGCGGTTTGACGTTCGCCTCGATCGCCGCCCGACACGCCAGCACCGCCTCCAGCCGACGCAGCGCGCCCTCGGGGGCCCACTTCTGCCCGCCCGCCTCGGCCAGCGCGGCGGTGTCGGTGTGCACCGGGGCGACCGGCGCGCGCCACGCCGAGGTGAGCGCGTCCCGGTAGAACCCGGCCAGGTCCACCAGGGCCCGGTCCAGGGCGTCCCGCTGTGCCCGGGTGGCCCGGGACTTCTGCCGCTTCTCCAGCTCCTTGAGCTGGCCGGCGGAGCCGCGGGTCGCGCCCGCCGCGCCCCGGCCGGTGCCGCCCGCGCCCAGCGCGGTCTGCAACGCGGCCCGCTCGGCCGCATCGGTCTCCGACACCGACGCCTCGGCCTCCGCCTCGGCCTCCGCGATCAGCGCCGACGCCGCGTCCAGCGCGGTGCCCACCCCGGTCAGCCGGCGCGGCACCGCCAGCACCGCGTCCCGACGCTGGCGCGCCTCCGGGTCGCGGGCCAGCCGCCGGGCCCGCCCGACGTGTCCCTGCGCGGCGGCGGCCACCCACTGCGCCACGTCGGGCGCGACACCGTCCCGCCGGACCAGCACCTCGGCGACCGCCGCCGCCGAGGGCTGCCGCAGCGGTACGACCCGACACCGCGACCGGATCGTCACCGAGATGTCCTCCGGGTGGGTGGACGGGGCGCAGAGCAGGAAGACCGTCCGGGGCGGTGGCTCCTCGACGGCCTTGAGCAGCGCGTTGCCGGCCGCCTCGGTGAGCCGGTCGGCATCCTCGATGATCACCACCTGCCAGCGTCCGCCGGACGGGGTGCTGGCCGCCCGGAGCACCAGGGCGCGCATCTCGCCGACGCCGATGGAGAGCCCCTCGGGGGCCACCAGCCGGACGTCGGCGTGGGTGCCGGTGAGCGTGGTGTGGCAACCGGGGCAGGCCCCGCAGCCGGTGCCGTGCACGCACTGGAGGGCGGCGGCGAAGGCACGGGCGGCCACCGAACGACCGGAGCCGGGTGGGCCGGTGAAGATCCAGGCGTGGGTCATCCCGGCCGTCGGGTCGACGGCCGTCGCGTCCGGGGCGGCCGTCGCGTCCGGGCCGGCCGTCGCGTCCGGGCCGGCCGTCGCGTCCGGGGCGGCAGAGCCCTCGACCACGCCGGGGGCGGCTGCCGGGGCACCGCCGGAGGCGGCGGGAACAACGGCGTCGGCGGCGGCCAGCGCGTCCAGGTCGTCGTACTCCTGGTCGGCGGCGGTGTCGGCGGCTGGGAGGTGGGCGGCGCGGAACACGGCGGCGGCCGACGCGGCGGCCCGGCGCAGCGTGTCGACCGCGTCGGTCTGCCCGACCAGGTCGGCGAAGACGTCCGGCATCAGGTGCGGTGCTCCACGCCCACCAGCTCCGTGTCGGATAACTCGGGCTGGACCGAGGTGTCCGGCCCGTGCGCCGGGCGGGGGTGCACGATGCCGGCCGGGTCCACCAGGACCTCCTCGACCCGGCGGCCGACCAGGCCGGCGATCTCCTCGACCGGTCGGGCGGCGTCGAGCACCAGGTAGCGCTTCGGGTCGTTGGCCGCGAGGTCGAGGAAGGCGTAACGGACCCGCTCGTGGAAGGCGACGGATTCGGCCTCCAGCCGGTCGGCCCCCTGGTTGCGGGCGGCCACCCGGGACAGGCCGGTACGCGGGTCGACGTCGAGCAGCACCACCAGGTCGGGCTTGAGCCCGCCGGTGGCCCACGAGGAGAGCCAGGAGACCTCCTCGACCGGCAGCGTACGGCCGGCGCCCTGGTAGGCCAGGGACGAGTCGACGTACCGGTCGCTGATCACCACCGCGCCCCGGATCAGGGCGGGGCGGACCACGGTGGCGACGTGGTGGGCCCGGTCGGCGGCGTACAGCAGCGCCTCGGCGCGCGGGGACGGCGCGTCGGCGGAATCCTCAAGCACCAGGGCACGGATCCGCTCCCCCACCACTGTGGCACCCGGTTCACGGGTCACCACCACGTCCCGGGCCTGCGCGCGCAGGCGGGCGGCGAGCGCCTCCAACTGGGTGGACTTGCCGGCCCCCTCGCCGCCCTCGAAGACCACGAAGAGCCCGTTGGAGACGAACGGCTCGGCCGGCAGCAGTGGCCGGCCCCGCATCGAACCCCACAGGTCGGCCAGGACCGGCACGCCCTTCTTGTCGTCCATCTGACCGAACGCGCTGATCCCGGCGAAGATGCCGGCCAGACCGGCGGCGAGCAGCAGCAGGCGGGTGGAGGAGACCGAGATGCCGAGGTCGGCGATGGTGAGCTGGCGCGAGCCGCCGACCCCGACCAGCAGGCTGCTCAGCGCGATGGCCAGGATCAGCACCAGCCGGGTGCCGATCTGCACCACGGCGAAGACCCGGCCGCGCACCTCGTCGGCGACCTCGCCACCGAGCAGCGTGGTGCCGGCGAGGAAGGCCATCCCGGCGCCCGCGCCCACCATGATCGCGCCGAGGATGGCCATCGACAGGTGGATGGCGAAGGCCAGCACCAGCACGGAGGCGCTGGCCAGCACGATGCTCATGCCGAACCAGCGGCGGCGGGACATGTCCCGGACGATCATCGGCCCGAGCCCGATGCCGATCGCCAGGCCGATGAAGATCGCGCCGAACAGCATGTAGAAGGCGGCGTCACCGGCGCCCAGGGAGGCGGCGAAGAACTTGGCGGTGCCGATCACGATGCCGCCACCGGCGAACGCGCCGAAGATGCCCAGCACCAGGCCCCGGACCAGCGGGGTCTGGCCGATGAACTTCCAGCCCTCGGTGAACTGGCTGAACATGCCCTGCTCGGCGCGCTCACCCCGCTCCCGGGCCTGGGCCTGGCTGATCTCCTTGATGCCGAAGGCCACCACCAGCGCGGTGGCCAGCCGGGAGAGGGCGTTGAACCAGAGGGCGAGCTGCGCCGGCTCGGCCCAGCCGGGCATCTCCCCGCCGGTGACCCCGCGCACGCTGCGGTCCAGCACCGCCAGGCCGATCGCGGCGGCGACCGGGGTCAGGCCGTACGTGGTGATCAGGGTGAGCTGGTTGGCCGTCTCCAGCCGGGCGCGCGGGATGAGGTTGGGGACCGCGGCCTCCTTGGCCGGAATCCAGAGCAGGGTGATCGACTCGATCAGGAAGGTGGCGATCGCCGCCCAGGTGACCACCACTCCGCCGCGGACGCCGAGCAGCGCGACAAGCGGGATCGAGGCGAAGAGCAGGAACCGGAGCAGGTCGCAGATGACCATCGTCCAGCGCCTGTCGAAGCGGTCGGCGAGCACGCCGGCCACCGGCCCCAGCACCAGCGCCGGGAGCAGCCGGATCGCGATCACCCCACCGAACACCGCACCCTGTGCGGTGCTGCCGGACACCTGGGCGGCGGCGAAGACCGAGGTGGCGAGCAGGCCCAGCCAGTCGCCGAAGGACGCCGCGCCGAGCACGATCCAGAGCCGTCGGAACGGCCGGATGCGCAGCACCGAGCGGATCGCCGCCGCACCGGACCGGTCGGTCTGGGCGGTCACGCCGCCGGGCGGTGTCCCGGACGACGACGCGCCGGACGACTCGCCGTTCTGCTGGCTTTCGATGGCCGTACCTCCACGTGCCGGCCCAACACTGGGCAGTCCCGGTGGAACACTCTAGACCCGGTGGGAGCCTCCCCACCGGCGACATTCTCCTGCTCGCCGAGCCTAGGCCGCGAACACCACCGACCGCAGCCCGGTAGGACGTGAGGGTATTTCGCATTGCCGTCCCGACAGTTAGCGTGCATTCGTGGTCATCGACAGCGACACCCTGCGCGAACGCCTCGACAAGGCGACCGCCCACCTCGACCCGCCCTACGCCGTGGTGGACCTCACCGCCTACGACGCCAACGCCGCCGCGCTGGCCGCCCGTAGCGCCGGCAAACCGGTCCGCGCCGCCAGCAAGTCCATCCGGGCGCGCGAGCTGCTCACCCGGGCACTCGGGCAGCCCGGCTGGGCCGGTGTGATGGCCTTCACCCTGGCCGAGGCGAACTGGCTGGTCCGCTCCGGCGCGACCGACGACGCGCTGGTGGCGTACCCGACCGCCGATCGGGGAGCGCTCGCCGAGCTGGCCGCCGACCCGCAGCTCGCCGCGGCGGTCACCCTCATGATCGACAGCACCGGGCAACTGGACCTGATCGACACGGTGTGCCCCCCGGGCCGCCGCCCCGAGCTGCGGGTCTGCCTCGACCTGGACGCCTCCTGGCGACCCCTGCGCGGGCGGGTGCACGTCGGGGTGCGCCGCTCGCCGGTGCACAGTGCCCGGGCCGCCGGCGCGCTGGCCGCCGCCGTCGGCCGTCGGGCCGGCTTCCGGCTGGTCGGTCTGATGTCGTACGAGGCACAGATCGCCGGTCTCGGGGACGCCCCGCCCGGACAGGCCGTGCTCAGCGCCGCGATCCGGATCGCCCAGCGCGGGTCGTACCGGGAACTGCTGGCCCGCCGGGGGGCGGCGGTCACCGCCGTCCGCGAACACGCCGACCTGGAGTTCGTCAACGGCGGCGGCACCGGCAGCGTGGCCGCCACCAGCGCCGACCCCTCAGTCACCGAGGTCACCGCCGGCTCGGGCCTGTACGGGCCGACGCTGTTCGACGCGTACCGGGCCTGGCGGCCGGCCCCGGCGGCGTTCTTCGCCTGCGCGGTGGTCCGCCGGCCGACCCCGCAGATCGCGACGGTGCTCGGCGGCGGCTGGATCGCCTCCGGCCCGGCGGCGAAGAGCCGGCTGCCCCGACCCTGGCTGCCGGCCGGGTTGGCACTGGTCGGCAGCGAGGGCGCGGGCGAGGTGCAGACCCCGCTCACCGGTGCCGCCGCAGCGGACCTGCGGATCGGCGACCGGGTGTGGTTCCGGCACGCCAAGGCCGGCGAACTCTGCGAACGGGTCAACGAACTGCACCTGGTCGACGGCGACACGGTCGTCGCCACGGTGCCCACCTACCGGGGCGAGGGCCGCGCCTTCCTCTGACGGCGTCCCACGCCCAGGGCCGGGCGCGGCTCAGGGCTGGGCGCGGCCTAAGGCTGGGCGACGGGCCCGGCCGGGGCCTCGACGTGCCGGTGCAGGTATTCGCGGATGAGCGCCTTGGCCTCGGCGAGGACCCGCTCGTCGCCCTCCGGCTTGCGGCGGAACGCCAGCTTGATCAGGGCGTCGGCGGCCTCGACGGCGATCTCCAGGCAGAACCGTAGGCGCGGCTCGTCGATCATGCCGAACCGTTCGGTGAGCACCCGGGCCAACTGGTCGGCGATCACGCCGTTGTTGTCCCGCTGCTCGTCGAGCAGGTGCAGGTCGACCACGTCGCCGAAGTGCAGGGTCCGGAAGCCCGGGACGGTGCGGTGCATGGAGATGTACTCGTCGATCCCGGCGTCGACACCGTCCCACCAGTGGGTCAGGTCGTCCGAGGCGAACCGCTCGTCGAGGCGCTGGAGGTAGGACTCCATGGTGCGCAGGGTCAACGCCTGCACGATCGCCCGTTTGTCCGGGAAGAACTGGTAGACCGACCCGATCGCCACCTCGGCCCGCTCGGCGAGCAGCGTGGTGGTCAACCCCTCGTAGCCCACCTCGTCGACGAGCTCGGCACAGGCGTCCAACATCCGTTGGACGCGCGCGACACTTCGACCCTGCACCGGAACGCGGCGCAGCGGTCCGGTCGTGGCGGCTGGTGTGGACACTCGGCGCCACCCCCCTTCGACGAAAGAACATATCCACATGTCACGAGGCCGTGACTACCGGTACAACGAGCGGACCTCGATTGCGGTATTTACCAGGCACAACGTTCCTGATATGAAGGCAGTTCACATTCATGTCGAGGAGCGCCGATGGCCGGTACCGCCACCGCTTGGTCCAACTGGGCCGGCAACCAGCACAGCGTCGCCACCGCCATCCTGCGCCCTACCACCGTCGAGGACATAGCCGAGGCGGTCCTGGACGTGGCGGGCGCGGGTGAGCGGATCCGGGTGGTCGGCAGCGGCCACTCGTTCACCCCCATCGCCCTGTCGGACGGGCGGCGGATGGAGTTGTCCGCGCTGCGGACCGAGGTCCGGGTGGACCGCGACGCCCGGCTGGTCACCGTGCCCGCCGGGACGACCCTGCGGGCGCTCAACGCGCTGCTCGCCGGGCACGGCCTGGCCATGCCCAACCTGGGCGACATCGACGCGCAGACCATCGCCGGGGCGATCTCCACAGGCACCCACGGCACCGGCGCCGCGTACGGCTGCCTGTCCACCTTCGTCGAGGCGCTCACCATGGTCACCGGCACCGGTGAGGTGCTGCACTGCTCGGCCCGGGAGCACCCGGAGATCTTCGCCGCCGCCCGGGTCGGGCTGGGGGCGCTCGGGGTGCTGGTGGACGTCACGCTGCGCTGCGTGGACGCCTTCACCCTGCGCGCGCACGAACGGCCCGCCCCGCTGGACGAGGTGCTGGGCGACCTGCCCGGACTCGTCGGCCGACACGACCACGTCGAGTTCTACTGGTTCCCGTACACCGACCGGGTTCAGGTCAAGACCAACGACCGGGTGCCGGCCGACGACCGGCCGCTGCCCCGCTGGCGGGGCTGGCTGGACGACGACTTCCTCGCCAACACGGTCTTCGCCGGGGCCTGCCGGCTGGGCCGCGCCGTGCCGGCGCTGGCCCCCGCCATCAGCGCGGTGTCCGCCCGGGCGCTCACCGAGCGCACCTACACCGGGCGCTCCGACACCGTCTTCTGCACCCCGCGCCGGGTCCGCTTCGTGGAGATGGAGTACGGCATCCCGCGCGCCGCCCTGCCGCAGGCGCTGGCGGAGCTGCGGCGCATCGTCGACCGGCTGCCGTTCAAGGTGCTCTTCCCGGTCGAGGTGCGGTTCACCGCCGCCGACGACATCTGGCTGTCCCACGGCTACGGACGCGACTCGGCCTACCTCGCCGTGCACCAGTACGTCGGCATGCCACACGAACCGTACTTCCGGGCCTTCGAGGAGGTCGCCGCCGGGCTCGGTGGCCGCCCCCACTGGGGAAAGCTGCACTACCGGGACGCGGCCTCCCTGGCGACCGCGTACCCGAGGTTCGCCGACTTCCAGGACCTCCGCGCCCGCCTCGACCCCGGCCGGGTCCTCACCAACCCGCACCTGGACCACATCCTCGGCCCCTAACTCACCCCCAACCACCGCGAGCTTGGCAGGAAGTGGCCCTCCTGGGGCCGTTTCCTACCAAGATCCCGACGGACCTGCCGGGTGGGTGGGGGGGTGGGTTACTCGGCGGCGGTGGTGGCCTTGCGGGGGGTGGCCTTCTTGGCGGGGGCCTTCTTGGCCGTGGTGGCCTTGGCGGTGGCGGTCTTCTTGGCGACCGTGGACTTCGCGGCGGCGGTCTTCTTCGCCGCCGTCGCCTTGGTCGCCGTCGTCTTCTTGGCGGGGGCCTTCTTGGCTGCGGTCTTCTTCGCCGCCGCCTTCTTCGGCGCGGGACCCTTGGCCCGCTTCTCGGCCAGCATCTCGGACGCCTGCGCGATGGTCAGCTCCTCCGGGGTCTGCCCGCGCCGCAGCGACGCGTTGAACTCCCCGTCGGTGACGTACGGCCCGAACCGCCCGTCCTTGATCACCAGTGGCTTCTCGGTCAGCGGGTCGACGCCCATCTCGCGCAGCGGGGGCGCGGCGGCCCGACGCTGGCGGGTCTTCGGGGCGGCCAGCAGGGCCAGCGCCTCGTCGAGGGTGACGGTGAACATCTTGTCTTCCGAGTCCAGCGAGCGGAACTCGTCACCACGCTTGACGTACGGGCCGTAGCGGCCGTTGTTGGCGACCACTTCGCCGCCGTCCGGGGCAACACCGAGCACCCGGGGCAGGCTGAGCAGCTTCAACGCCTCGTCGAGGGTGAGCGAGTCGGGCGTCTGCGTCCGCAGCAGGGACGACTTCCGCTCGCCGCTGGCGACGTACGGGCCGAACCGGCCGGACTTGAGCAGGATCGGTTCCCCGGTGGCCGGGTCGTCGCCGAGCTTGCGCTCGCCGCCACCGCCGAGGAACAGCTCGTGCACCTTCTCCGGGGTCAGCTCGTCGGGGGCCAGCCCCTCCGGGATAGGTGCCCGGTCGCCCTGGCTGCCGCCCTCCTCGCCGTCGACCTTCGGTGCCGGCTGCTCGCCGGGGACCGACCGCTGCAGGTACGGCCCGAACCGGCCGACCCGGACGACGACCTCACGCCCCTCGTCGTCGGTGTGCAGCGGGATCGAGTTGACGCTGCGCGCGTCGATCTCGCTGATGTCCTCGGTGACCAGCTTCTTCAGCCCGCCCGCGTGGGCGATGGCCTGGTCACCGGTGCCGTTGCTGCTGCCGAAGTAGAACGCGGTGAGGAAGTCGACGGCGGCGTGGTCGCCCCCGGCGATCTCGTCCAGCTCGTTTTCCATGCTGGCGGTGAAGTCGTAGTCGATCAGGCGCGGGTAGTGCCGTTCCATCAGCCCGATCACCGCGAACGCCAGGAACGTCGGGATCATCGCCTGGCCGCGCTTGGTCACGTAGCCGCGGTCCTGGATCGTCTGCATGATCGACGCGTACGTCGACGGGCGGCCGATGCCCAGCTCCTCCAGCGACTTGACGAGTGACGCCTCGGTGAACCGGGACGGCGGCTGGGTGTGGTGGCCCTGCGCGGCCAGCTCGTCGGCGGTCAGCGGCTGGTCCTTGACCAGGGTGGGCAGCCGCCGCTCGGCGTCCTCCGCCTCGGCGTTCTCGTCGTCGGACGACTCGACGTACGCGCGCAGGAAGCCGGGGTCGGTGATGGTCTTGCCGGTGGCGCCGAAGTCCGCCTCCTCCTGGGCGGCGGAGACCGCCCGGATGCGCACCGAGACGCTGGAGCCGACCGCGTCGGTCATCTGCGAGGCGATGGTGCGCCGCCAGATCAGCTCGTAGAGCTTGAACTCCTCGCCGGACAGCTCCTTGGCCACGTCGCCCGGGGTGCGGAAGTTGTCCCCCGCCGGGCGGATCGCCTCGTGCGCCTCCTGGGCGTTCTTCACCTTGCCGGTGTAGCGGCGCGGCTCCGGCGGCACGCTGCGCTCGCCGTACAGCTCGACGATCTGCCGGCGGGCCGCCGCGATGGCGGTCTCCGACAGGTTCACCGAGTCGGTACGCATGTAGGTGATGTAGCCGTTCTCGTAGAGCCGCTGCGCGGTGCGCATCGTCTGCTGCGACGAGAACCGCATCTTGCGGGCCGCCTCCTGCTGCAGGGTGGAGGTGATGAACGGCGCGTACGGGCGACGACGGTAGGGCTTCTCCTCGACCCGGGTGACGGTGAACGGCCGCCCGTCGAGCCGGGCCGCCAGCCCACGGGCCCCGCTCTCGTCGAGGTGCACCACGCCCGCGCCGGGCCGTACCTTGCCGGTGGTCGGCTCGAAGTCCTTGCCGGTGGCGATCCGGTCGCCGTTCAGGGCGACCAGGGTGGCGTTGAAGTGGCGTGGGCCCTCGCCCGGCTTCGCCACCGCCAGGGTGGCGAGGATGTCCCAGTACTCCGCGGTGCGGAACGCCATCCGCTGGCGTTCCCGCTCGACCACGATCCGGGTCGCCACGGACTGCACCCGGCCCGCCGAGAGCCTCGGCATGACTTTCTTCCACAGCACCGGGGAGACCTCGTAGCCGTACAACCGGTCGAGGATGCGGCGGGCCTCCTGGGCGTCGACCAGATCCCTGTCGATCTCCCGGGGGTTGGCCACCGCGGCCTGGATGGCCGGCTTGGTGATCTCGTGGAAGACCATCCGCTTGACCGGCACCTTGGGCTTGAGGGTCTCCACCAGGTGCCAGGCGATTGCCTCGCCCTCGCGGTCCTCGTCGGTGGCCAGGAAGATCTCGTCGACCTCCTTGGCCAGCTTCACCAGCTTGTTGATCTGTTGCCTGCGGTCGGCAGAGACCACGTAGAGGGCGTGGAAGCCGTTGTCGACGTCCACCCCGAGCCGGGCCCACGGCTCGCCCTTGTACTTGGCCGGCACGTCGGCGGCGTTGCGGGGGAGGTCCCGGACGTGGCCGAAGCTGGCCTCCACGACGTACCCCGGGCCGAGGTAGCCCGAGATCGTCTTGGCCTTCGCCGGTGACTCGACGATGACCAGACGGGTGGTTCCAGCTCTGCTCGGCACGTCTCTCCCCGACCTCACTCCTGCTCCGGGCCCGATTCGGGCCGTGTTGCGCCCGCCGGACCATCGTCGGTCCGGATGTCCAACGTAACGCGCCGTCCGGGTTCCGGGTCCCGGGGGCGGCAAACAGCGTTCGCGCGGCGGCACCACCGACGCCGCACGGGCCTCAGCGGCCGGACGGCGCCACCGTACACCGTGGGTAGGGCCCGAAGTGGGCCACGGTGACGATGACAGCCCCCCGACCTGGGCGAACCCCGCTGTTCACAGAGTGAGACGGTAGCCCTACCGTCCGCGATACTGTCCTTGATCGGACAGTAGACCCGCGCACGGTCACGGTCCGGCCGGGTCACGGCCAGAGGTCGGCGGGGGCGGCCGGTGGGCGGTCGCCGACCAGCTCGGCCAGCCGGGCCAGCCGCCGGACGCCGATCCGGTACGCCGGTCCGCCCGCCTCCGCCTCCTCCAGCAGCGCCGCCGGCAGGCCCACCACCGCGAGCGCCGCCCGCACCACCGGCCACCACGGCTCGTCGCGGGGATCCAGGCGCAGCAGCAGGCCGGCGTCGTCGGCGGCGCCGGCAGCGGCCAGCCAGAGGCGCAGCCGCCGACCGTGGAGATGGAAGTGGGCGGGTGGGCGCTTGACCCCGCCGGCCAGCCAGGCAGTCGCCAGCGGGGCCAGGGTGGTCAGGTACGAGGTACGCACGACGTAACGCTGCTCGCCGGTCGCCTCCCAGCCCGCCGCGAGCCCCCGGCGGGCCAGCTCGGCGACGAGCACGTGCACCCGCCAGGCCGCGTCCACCTCGACGGACAGCCTGGCGGTACGCCCCATCCGGTGCACCTCCGCCGGGCCGGCCAGCAGCCCGGCCAGGTCGGCGACGGACGGATCGGCGGCCTCGGTGCCGAACAGCGACAGTTGGCGCACCGGCTCTCCGGGCGGGTCGGCACGACTCAGCGACACTCCGGGACCTCGTCGAAGGCCTGTTTGAGCTCTTCCGAGTTGAGCCGCCCGGTGTCCAGCGCGCTCGCGTCGTACTCCTTGTTGAGCTTGTCCACCGCGGCCTGGACCCCGTCGTAGAACGCGGTGGCCTGCCCGGTGTCCAGGGCGTCGATGGTGTCCCCGGCGCGCCCGTAGGCGTCCCTGATCTTCTCCAGGGAGGCGCGGAAACCCTTCGACACCTCGTCGCCGTGGTCGGTCTCCGGGATGCCCGCGTCGGCGATCCGGCGGCGGGCCGTCTCGCTCGCCTGCTCGGCACCGGCGAAGAGCCGCACCAGGTTCTCCTTCGCCTGCGCCGGGGTGGTCTGCGCGGTCATCTGCTGGTGGGTGCTGCTGGTGAGCTTGCTGATCTCGGCCCGCCACGGGGTGAGCGCCTCGCAGACCGAGGCCGCCCAGGCCCGGGGGGTGGGCCCCCCACCGCAGCCGGCGACGACGAGTACGAACGTGGCGAGGACCACCGTGAGCTTTCCGGCGGCACTCGCCCGACACGTACGCATGCGATGCAGCGTACGGCCTCCGGGTGATTGCGCCAGCGGTCAGGTTTCCCGCCGGCCGGCCGGCGCAGCGGGCCCCCGGGGCGGCCGGGGACCCGCTGCGCCGTCACTCAAACCTTGGCCGTTTCGACCCGTTTCGGGTCGTTGCCCCCAGCGGTGCCGCCACCGTCCGGGGTGGAGTCCATCGCCACGCCCTTGCGCTTGCTGAACACCACCGCCGCCACCACGATCAGGGTGGCGACCAGCGCGATCGTCAGGCGCAGCGGGGTGTTCCGGTCGTCGCCGACGCTCCAGGCCACCACGGCCGGCGCGATCAGCAGCGAGACCAGGTTCATCACCTTGATCAGCGGGTTGATCGCCGGGCCTGCGGTGTCCTTGAACGGGTCACCGACGGTGTCGCCGATGACAGTCGCCGCGTGCGACTCGGAGCCCTTGCCGCCGTAGGCGCCGTCCTCGACCAGCTTCTTGGCGTTGTCCCAGGCGCCACCGGAGTTGGACAGGAAGACCGCCATCAGGGTGCCCGCCCCGATCGCCCCGGCCAGGTACGAGGCCAGCGCGCCCGGCCCGAGGCCGAAGCCGACCGCGATCGGAGCGAGGATGGCCAGCAGGCCGGGGGTCATCAGCTCGCGCTGCGCGTCCCGGGTGCAGATGTCGACGACCTTGCCGTACTCGGGGCGCTGGGTGCCGTCCATGATCCCGGGCAGCTCGCGGAACTGCCGACGGACCTCCATCACCACCGCGCCGGCCGAGCGGGACACCGCGTTGATGGCCAGCCCGGAGAAGAGGAAGACCACCGCCGCGCCGATGATCAGACCGACCAGGTTGCGCGGGTTGGCGACGTTGAGCGCGTTGAGGATCTCGGTGCCGACGTCCCCCACGCCCGCGTCGGAGTACGCGGTGCGCAGCGTGTCGGTGTACGAGCCGAACAGCGCGGTGGCCGCGAGCACGGCGGTGGCGATCGCGATGCCCTTGGTGATCGCCTTGGTGGTGTTGCCGACCGCGTCCAGCTCGGTGAGGATCCGCGCGCCGTTCTCGTCGATGTCACCGGACATCTCGGCCACGCCCTGCGCGTTGTCGGAGATCGGGCCGAAGGTGTCCATCGCGACGATCACGCCGACGGTGGTGAGCAGGCCGGTGCCGGCCAGCGCCACCGCGAACAGCGACAGGGTGATGGAGCTGCCGCCGAGCAGGAACGCGCCGAAGACACCGGCGCCGATCAGCAGCGCCGAGTAGACCGCCGACTCCAGGCCGATGCTGATGCCGGCGAGGATGACGGTGGCCGCCCCGGTCTGCGAGCTCTTGCCGATGTCCTGCACCGGGCGGCGGTTGGTCTCGGTGAAGTAGCCGGTCAGCGCCTGGATGGCGGCGGCCAGCACGATGCCGATGACGACCGCGCCGATGGCCACCACCCGGGGGTTCTGGTCGACGTCGGTGAGGCCGCCCTCCAGCTCGCCGAAGGTGGCCGGGAGGTAGAGGAAGGCGGCGACCGCGACGAGCACCGCGGAGAGCACCGCGGAGAGGTAGAAGGCCCGGTTGATGGCGGTCAAGCCGTTGCGGTCGGAGGTGCGCAGCCGGGTGATGAAGACCCCGACGATGGCGATCAGCACCCCGATGGTCGAGATGATCAGCGGGAAGACCAGGCCGTCCTCGCCGAACGCGGCCCTGCCGAGGATCAGCGCGGCGACAAGCGTCACCGCGTACGACTCGAAGAGGTCGGCGGCCATGCCGGCGCAGTCGCCGACGTTGTCGCCCACGTTGTCGGCGATGGTGGCGGCGTTGCGCGGGTCGTCCTCGGGGATGCCCTGCTCGACCTTGCCGACCAGGTCGGCGCCGACGTCGGCGGCCTTGGTGAAGATGCCGCCGCCGACCCGCATGAACATGGCGAGCAGGGCGGCGCCGAAGCCGAAGCCCTCCAGCACGGTCGGGGCGTCGCCCTTGAACAGGGCGACCACCAGCGCCGCGCCGAACAGGCCGAGGCCGACGGTGAGGAAGCCGACCACGCCACCGGTCCGGAAGGCGATCTTCATGGCGGCTTCCCGGCCGCCGGCCGCCTCCCGGGCGGCGGCGGCGACCCGCAGGTTGGCCCGGGTGGCCAGCCACATGCCGGCACCGCCGATGAACGCGCTGAACAGGGCGCCGACCACGAAGAACGTCGATCGGCCGATCTTCACCGCCAGTTCACTGCCGTCGGTGTCGTGCACCGGCAGCAGGAAGAGCAGCACGACGGCGACGACCACGAAGATCGCCAACGTCCTGAACTGCCGGAGCAGGTAGGCCGAGGCGCCCTCCTGCACCGCGCCGGAGATCTCCTGCATTTTGATGGTGCCCTTACCGGCTGCCAGCACGGCCTTGGTCAAGGCGGCGGCGAAGACGAGTGCCACCAGCGCGATGACCGCGGCGATGACGACGTACGTCAGGTTTTCTCCGGAAAGGGACAGCGCGCCGCTATCGGCGGCCAAGGTCCCGGACATCTGTGTCCTCCTGTACCGAACACTGTCGCGCCGGTCAGTGGACGCATGACCGACGCCTGGATGCGGTGGCGCACGCGCTCCGACCCGCCCCGGGACAAAGATGATCAACGTCCATATTCGCTGGCCGCGGGAAGGATCACGTGCTGACAACCCACAGACTGTAGCCCTGGCCAGTGTTGGAGGTCACATGCGGGGGACACCGTGTCCGGATGATCTCTGTAACTGTGTTATGAGGAAAAATCTGATATAGGAGGCCATCGACACCACGAGGCCGCGACCCACCAGGGGTCACGGCCTCGTCGACAGAACGTGAGGTCAGCGGCCGACCGGCCACACCATCCGGACCTCGGTCCCGATGCCCTCGGCCACCGGGCGAACCTGGAGATCCTCCACGAAACCGGCGAGCAGCGCGAAGCCCACGCCGGTCGTCAGCGCCTCGTCGGTAAGCGTCTCGTTGGCCAACTCGTCGGCGTTCAACGCGGCCAGGCCCAGCCCCGCCTCGATCGGCGCCCGGTCCACCACCCGCACCGCGTACGCCCCGGAATCCGACATCTCCACAAGCACCGGGTCGGCCAGGCCGTACTGGTGGTGCAGGGCGACCGCCCGGGTGCACGCCTCACCGATGGCCAACCGCACCTCGTCGAGCAGGTCCTCCCGGACCCCGGCCCGGCGGGCCACCGCGACACCGACCAGACGGGCGGTGCGCACGTGCACCGGCGCCGGTGAGAAGGAGAGCCGGACCGTCGCCATCACGCGCCGGAGCCGGCGGGGTCGGCGGCGACCGCCGCGTCCACCGTCGGGTGCAGGGGAAAGACCTGGTCCAGGGCGGTGATCCGGAAGATCTTCAGCAGCGGCTCCTTGCCGCAGACCAGGGCGAAGGAGCCCCCGGCCGAGCGCAGCCGCTTCAGGGCGCCGACCAGCACGCCCAGGCCGGTGGAATCGAGGAAGTCCACCCGACCCAGGTCGACGACCACCCGCCGGGCGCCGCCGTCGATCAACTCCAGGAGCCGTTCGCGCAGTCGGGGTGCGGTGTAGACGTCCACCTCACCGCCGACCTCGAGCACCGTGTGCTCCCCCACGGTGCGGGTCGCCAGCGACAGCTCCATCAGTCCTCCTCCGAGAGCCGTAAACTCTCCTGGGCATCTAACCATCCCCGCCGGACGGCCCGACGAGGTCACCGGTGAGGGCTCCCCCATACCCACCGGCCCGGTTGTTCAGCACCGAACACCAGTGCGAGAGTGCAGGACGTGAACCCCGCAGCCACCGCGACCGCAGGCCCCGGCACCGGGCGAGGCCCGACCGAGCTGCTGGGCAGGCTGCGTGCCCGGCACCCGGCCGACCCGGTCACCCACGTCGAGCGGGTGCCGGCCCGTGCCGGGCAGCAGACGCCCTGGCCGCAGTGGGCCCCCGAGGAGCTACGGGCGGCCTTCGCCCGACGCGGGGTGGTCGCCCCCTGGCGGCACCAGGCCGAGGCCGCCGAACTGGCGTACGCCGGGCAGCACGTCGTGGTGGCCACCGGCACCGCGTCCGGCAAGTCCCTGGCGTACCAGCTCCCGTCGCTTGCCACCCTGCTCGCCGACCCCCGGGCCACGGTGCTCTACCTGGCCCCCACCAAGGCGCTCGCCGCCGACCAGCTCCGCGCCGTCGCCGGCCTGGCCCTCGACGGGGTACGCCCCGCCTGCTACGACGGGGACACCCCGCGCACCGAACGGGAGTGGATCCGCAGGCACTCCCGGTTCGTGCTCACCAACCCGGACATGCTTCACCACGGCATCCTCCCCGGGCACGCGCACTGGTCGGGGTTCCTGCGCCGGTTGACGTACGTGGTCGTCGACGAGTGCCACACCTACCGGGGCGTCTTCGGCTCGCACGTGGCGCACGTGCTGCGGCGGCTGCGGCGGCGGTGCGCGCAGTTCGGGCGTACCCCCGTCTTCCTGCTGGCCTCGGCGACCTCGGGTGACCCGGCGGTGACCGCCGGGCGGCTCACCGGCCTGCCCGTCACCGCCGTCACCGAGGACACCTCGCCGCGCGGCGGGGTCACCTTCGCGCTCTGGGAACCGCCGCTGCTGCCGCCCCCGGCCGACGCCGTGGCCGTCGCGGACGACCTGACCCAGGTCCGCCGGTCGGCGCTGCGGGAGACCGCCGACCTGCTCGCCGACACCGTCGCGGCGGGGGTACGCACGCTCGCCTTCGTCCGGTCCCGTCGCGGCGCGGAGGTGGTCGCCGCGAACGCCCGCCGGGCACTGGACGAGGCGGTGCCCGGCCTCGGCGAGCGGGTGGCCGCCTACCGGGCCGGCTACCTGCGTGAGGAGCGGCGGGAACTGGAACGGGCCGTGCTCCACGGCGACCTGCTCGGGTTGGCCTCCACCAACGCGCTGGAGCTCGGCGTCGACCTGGTCGGGCTGGACGCGGTGCTGATCTGCGGTTGGCCGGGCACCCGGGCGTCGCTCTGGCAGCAGGCCGGCCGGGCCGGACGCTCCGGCGACGAGGCGCTCGCGGTGCTGGTGGCCCGGGACGACCCGCTCGACACCTACCTGGTGCACCACCCGGAGGCGCTGTTCGGCCGCCCGGTCGAGGCGACCGTGCTCGACCCGGCCAACCCGTACGTGCTCGCCCCGCAGCTCGCCTGCGCCGCCGCCGAGTCCCCGCTCACCCCGGCCGACCTGGAGCTCTTCGGCGACGGGGCGAAGGAGGCCGTCGACCGCCTGGTCCAGGCCGGCGACCTGCGGCAGCGCCCCACCGGCTGGTACTGGCGGCACCGGGAGCGGCCCGAGGTCGACCTGCGGGGCGAGGGCGGGTCGCCGATCTGCGTGGTGGAGGCGTCCACCGGGCGGCTGCTCGGCACCGTGGACGGCGGCTCGGCGCACTTCCTCGTCCACCCCGGCGCGGTCTACCTGCACCAGGGCGTCTCGTACGTGGTCGACGCGCTGGACCTCGACGACGGGTGCGCACTGGTGCACGCCGAGGAGCCGGACTGGTCCACCCACGCCCGGGACGTCACCTCGCTGTCCGTGGTGTCGGTCCGCTCCTACCTGGACGCCGGGCCGGTCGGGCTCTTCCTCGGCGAGGTGGACGTGACCAGCCAGGTGGTCTCGTACCAGCGCCGCCGGATCGCCTCCGGCGAGGTGATCGACACCCGGCCGCTCGACCTGCCGGCCCGCGAGCTACGGACCGTCGCGGTCTGGTTCACGCTCTCCCCGCAGTCCCTGGCGGCGGCCGGCGTCGACCCGGCGGACGTGCCGGGGGCCCTGCACGCGGCCGAGCACGCCGCGATCGGACTGTTGCCGCTGATGGCCACCTGCGACCGGTGGGACATCGGCGGGCTGTCCACCGCCCTGCACCCGGACACCGAGGCACCCACCGTGTTCGTCTACGACGGCCACCCCGGCGGGGCCGGCTTCGCCGAGCGGGCCTACCGGACGGCGGCGGCCTGGCTGGGCGCCACCCGGGACGCCGTCGTCGAGTGCGGCTGCGAATCGGGCTGCCCCTCCTGCGTGCAGTCCCCGAAGTGCGGCAACGGCAACAACCCGCTGTCCAAGGCGGCTGCCGTCCGGGTCCTCGACGTGGTCCTCGGCAACCTCCCCGCCGAGGTTTCCGCACCACCCAGACAGGCAGTTCACAAGTCCCGGCTTCCGGATCGCGCTTGAGTCGGGGAACATGTGGGCATTGATGCATGGGAGCGCTTCCATCGATGTTCGGAAGTGCTCCCTACCGCCGACCCTGCCGTTCTTCCCGACCCGGAGGAGAAGCCGTGGCCGACACCATTGCCGAGACCGTCGACCTGCTCTACACCATCGACCAGGACAATCTCACCCCCGACCAGCTGATCGCGCTGGGTGCCGCACTGGCCAGCCTGGCCCAGGCGGAACGCCTGGAGCAGATCAACGAACGACTGCGCGGCATCCACCAGGTGCTCAACACCTGGGCGCTCAAGGCGACCACCGACGTCGGACGCTGACGGCCGGACATCGACCGGCGGGCACTGACGGTCTGGCGCTGACAGTTGGGCGCTGGCGGGCGGACCGGCTATCGGGCGGACGCTGGCCGGCAGACGCTGACCGTCGGGCTCTGGTCGGTGGGCGCTGACCGGCGGGCGGTTGGGCGCTGGCGGGCGGGCGCTGGCCGGCGGGCGGTTGGGCGCTGGCTGGCTGGTGGGCGCTGGCCGGCGGGCTGTGCGAGACTCCGGCGCACCCTTCGGAGGAGTTCTCATGCAGCTAGACAGTTTGCAGGCACAGCGCCAGTTCCACATCCGGCAGCGGCTTCGGATGATGGTGAACCAGTACGAGGTCCGGGCCGTGGCGGCGGACGGCACCGAGGGTGAACTCCTGGCGTTCGCGCAGCAGAAGCGGCTCGCTTTCAAGGAGCAGGTCACCATCTACACAGACGACTCCAAGCAGCAGCCGTTGCTCGGGTTCAAGGCCCGCCAGCGGCTCGACCTCGGTGCCACGTACGACGTGACCGACCACGCCGGCACGCCGATCGGGCTGTTCCGCAAGGACTTCGCCCAGTCGCTGCTCCGCTCGACCTGGCACGTCGAGCAGGCCGGTCTGCCGCAGATCACCGGCCAGGAACGCAGCATGCCGGTGGCGCTGCTGCGCCGGTTCGTCGACTCGTTGTCGTGGCTGCCGTACCACTTCGACTTCACCGCCGCAGGCCAGCCGGTCTTCTCCGTGATCAAGAAGTGGGGCCTGCGGGACCGCTACGTCGTCGAGGTGCCGCACCCGCAGATCGACCGACGCCTGGTGATCGCCATGGCGATCGGCCTGGACGCGCTCCAGGGCCGCTGAGCCACCGGCCGTCCCGGGGTGCGTGGCCCCTGGCCACCCGCCCCGGACGGCGGCCGGCCCGGCCCGGTATGCACCACCGGCACCGCCTTGTTCCCCTCGGCCTGCTTGTTCACCTCGGCCTGCTTGTTCACCTCGGCCGGTTCGCGCCGCCACTTCGGCACCGCCGTTCTCCGCCTCCGGACCGGTGCCGTACCCGCGCTCAACCACGAACCGGTCCGGCGCGGGCGGTGGCGGTGGCGAACCGCCGCAGTCCCGGCAGCGGGGTGACCGCCACCTCGACCGTCACCACCACGTCGAACCCGTCCACCTGGCAGGCGACCAGCCGGGCGGCGTTGGCGCGGACGAACTCGTCGGCGGTCGCGCAGGCCGGTTCGGCACCCCGCCACACCTGGCCGGCCCCGGCCAGGGCACCGAAGTCGGCGCCGACCCGGGCCTGGTGCCGGGCCAGCCGAGCTGCGCCGATCGCCGCCCCGAATCCGCCGACCAGCACGAAGACCATGCCGATGGCGAGCAGCAGCACGGTCGCCCCGCCCCGGTCCGACGCGCGGCCCGGCTGGCGATCACGGCGGGGCCGGACCGGACCGTCTCGCCTCCTTCCCTCACTGTGGGTGCCGCCCGGTCCGCCCGTGGAGCGCTCGGGTCGGCCGTCGGTGCGGTTGCCGGGCGGGGTTCCGGCGCCACTGCCGGACCGGGTCGCGGCGGGGGTCACCGGCCGGGCTCCGGTGCACCGGGCTCGACGGCGGCGACCGTGCCGGCCTCGACCGTGAGCCGGGGCAACCGCGCCCCGAGTGCCCGGACGGGGGCGCGGACCGTCACGGTGACCCGCTTCTCGTCCGCCGAGATCGAGACGACCGCCGCCTCCGGCGCGATCCCGGCACCCGCGCCGGTGCCGTCCCCGCCCCGGGAGGCGGCCAGCGCCGCCTCCCGGGCCGCGTCCAGGCAGGCCGCCTTCGTGGTGACCGCGTCGACGGCGGTGAGCCCGGCGAGCAGGAGCAGGAGCAGCGCCGGCAGGCCGGCTGCCAGTTCGGCGGTGAACGAACCCCGGTCCCGACCGGCCGGCCGGCGCGGTCTCACTTCAACGCCCGGTCGATGACGGCGGTCAGCGCCGACTGCACGTTGCCCGAGGTGAGCACCTTGAGCAGGATGCCGGCGAAGGCGACGGCGGCGAGGGTGCCCACGGCGTACTCGGCGGTGTTCATCCCCGCGTCCCCGCGTAGCCGCGTGAGGAGTTTGCGCATCTGTCGTTCCCCTTCTCGATGATGGTTCACAGCACGTCGCCGAGGACGGCGACGATCACCGGCACCAGGCCGGCAAGAATGAAGGCCGGCAGGAAGCACAGGCCCAGCGGCAGCACTATCAGCACGCCGGCCCGCCGGGCGGACGCCTCCGCCGCCGTGGACCGGTCGGCCCGCAGGTCGTCGGCGACCCGGGCGAGGGCCCCGGCGAGTGCCGCGCCGCTGCGGGAGGAGCGCAGTGCGGCACCGACCACCCGGTCCGCCCCGGGCACCGTGGCGAGGTGCGCCCAGGCCTCCTGCGGCTCACCGCCGAGCAGCAGCGTCCGCCCGATCCGGCCGAGCCGGACCGCCAACGGACCGTCCAACGCGTCGGCCACCGCGAGCACCGCCCGGTCGACCGGGGCGCCCGCTCGCATGGCCGCCGCCAGCAGGTCGGCGGCGAGCGGCAGGTCGGCCGCCTCCCGTAGTCGGCTCTCCCGGACGGCGGGTGGTTCGATCCGCCGCAGCAACCGGTCCGCCACCGGCGCGGTAAGCACTCCTCCCAGGACACCGGGCCAACCCCCGACCAGGATCAGGACCGCCAGCCCGGCCAGCGCAGCACCGAGTCGCACCCGGTCCGGCCACCAGCCCGGCCGACGTCGGCCGGAGCCTCTACCGGTGAGTACGTCCCACCGCCGGCCGACCCGGTTGCCGCGTACGGCGACCAGCAGCGCGGCCACCACCAGGCAACCGGCCGACCACACCGGCGGGGACATCAGCCGCTCCCGCCCGGTATGGTGCCCAACCGTTCGGCCCAGAGCAGTCCGCCGGCTTGTAACCCCATCGCGGCCAAGGCGCACCCGGCACCGATCGGGGTGTGCAGCAGCACCGCCAGCGGGTCGACGCCGATGCCGTAGCCGAGCGCGATGCCGCCCAGCGGCAGCGCGGCCAACAGCAGCGCGGTGGCGTTGGCACCCGCTGCCTGGGCGGCGGCCCCGGCCAGTCCCCGGTCGAACGCCCGAGCGTCGGCCTCGACCCGTTCGAGGAGTTCGGCAAGCGGCGCTCCCGTCCGGTCCGCGAGCCGGACCGCCGACCGGGCCAGTCGGGCGAGCCGGTCCGTCCCGGCCGGGTCGCCACCCGCGGCACCTGAACCGTCACCCGTGCTCGGGTCCACGTCGCCGGACGGGGTTGCGGGTAGACCGGCGCGCAGGTCGGCGGCGAACGCGCCGAGCCGGTCCAACTGGCGGCGGCGCTCCCGGCCGACCTGCCCCGCCACCCGCCGTCGATGCACGGCGCGGGCACCGAGCATGCCGTATCCGGCCAGCAGGGCGGCGGCGACCGGCCCGCCCACCAGGCCACCCGCACCGGTGCCCACCAGCCCGACCAGCAGCAGAACCCGGCGCGGACGAACTGATGCCCTCCACCGCGGCGACCGCCGTCCGGCTGCCGGCCGGCTGGCGGACTGTGCGTCCCGGCCCGTGTGCGCATCGACGGCACCGATGCGGCCCGGCGGTGGACCGAACACGCTGCGGCGACGACGGCGGCTATTGCGTGCCGGCCAGGCGACCACCACGGCCGCACCGGTCAGCAGGAGCGTGACCAGCCACGACGTGGACGTCATGCCGGCCCTGCCGCACCGGCCGGGGATTCGTGGAGCAGGGGCGGTACGGGCACTCCCCGGTCCCGCAACAGGGTGGCCAGCGAGTGTCCGGCGGGCCCGATCCCCTGCCCCCGCACCCAGGCCGGTACCGCGGTGACCAGCCGGTCGGGCCCCTGCGCCGGCAGCAGACAGATCGACTCCACCAACCGGCCGTGCGGGCCTCGACGCACCTGGACCAGCACCTGGAGCGCGGCGGCGACCTGGGCGTGCAGCGCCGCCCGGGGTAGGCCGCCGAGCATGCCGAGGGCCTCCAGCCGGGCCGGCACGTCGGCCGGGGTGTTGGCGTGCAGGGTGCCCGCCCCGCCGTCGTGGCCGGTGTTGAGCGCGGCCAGCAGATCGACCACCTCCGCGCCCCGGCACTCTCCGACGACCAGCCGGTCGGGGCGCATCCGCAACGCCTGCCGGACCAGTTCGCTCAGCCCGACCACGCCCGCGCCCTCCACGTTGGCCGTCCGGGCCTGGAGACCGACCACGTGCGGATGCACCGGATGCAGCTCGGCGGCGTCCTCGACCAGCACGATGCGTTCCGTCCCCGGCACCAGGCCCAGCATCGTGTTGAGCAGGGTCGTCTTTCCCGAACCGGTGCCACCGATGACCAGGTACGCCAGCCGGGCGGCGACCACCGCGGCGAGCACCGACGCCACCGCACGCGGCACGGTGCCCTGTTGGACCAGCTCGTCGAGGGTGAACGGGCGGTGCCGGAAGGTACGCAGGGACAGGTACGGGCCGTCGGTCGCCACCGGTGGCAGTACGGCGTGCAACCGGGTGCCGTCGGGCAGCCGCGCGTCCGCGTAGGGGGAGCCGTCGTCGAGTCGACGTCCTGCGGCGGCGGTGAGCCGTTGGGCCAGCCGGCGTACGTCGTCGACCGAGCCGAGCGGCACCGCCACCTGGTGCAGCCCGGCACCCCGGTCGACCCAGACCCGGACCCCGTTCACGAGCACGTCGGTGACCTGTGGATCCCCGATCAGCGGAGCGAGTGGCCCGGCACCCACCAGGTCGTCGTGCACCCGGTCGGCGATCCGCAGCACTGCGGTGTCGCCGAGGACGGCGGCGGACGGGTCGGCGCGGACGGCGGAGACGATCGCCGCCGGGGTGACCGGGGTGGCCGCGTCGGCCATCCGCTGCCGCACCCGGGCCGCGAGTTCGTCGGGCCGGCCGGTCATGCCGCACCCGGCACGGGGAGCCCGGTCAGCTCGGTGACGAGCCGACGGCAGAGCGCGGCGAGCGGTCCACGGCCGGCGGCGGTCGGCGCCTCGCCGCGTTCCAGCCCGCGGCACAGCGCCGGTTCGGGGCGCAGCGTCCCGGCGAGCGGGAGCCCCAGGGCCCGAGCCACCTCGGTCGCTTTCAACCGGCCGGGGGCGGGGCCCCGGACGATCGCCCCCAGGGCGGCACAGTGCGGGGCGGCGGCGGCGACCACCCGGGCCGCCGCCGCGGTGGCCCGCAGCTCGGCCGGCACCACCACGTATGCCTGGTCGGCGGCCTGCAACGCGATCACGGCGGCATCGTCGAGTTGGCGTGGCAGGTCGACCACCACGAAGTCCCGGCCACGCCGCGCGGCGTCCAGCGTGGCGGCCATGGCCTGTGCGGGCAGGGCCAGCGGCTCGCCCCGGTCCCAGGAGAGGACGACCAGGTCGCCCCGGTTCGGCAGGGCGCGGACCAGGCTCGGCGCGTCGACCCGGCCGTCGGCGTCGGTGAGCGAGGGCCACCGCAGCCCGTCCAGCTCCTCCCAGCCGAGCACCAGGTCGAGCCCACCGCCGAGCGGGTCCGCGTCGACCAGCAGGGTCCGCAGGTGGGCGCGGGCGGCGGTGACCGCCAGGCCACCGGCGAGGACGCTCGCACCGGCACCACCCCTACCCCCGAGCACCGCGACCGTACGGGCGGGCCCGGCCGAGTCGCCGCCCGGCACGCACTCGGTGAACCGGTCCACCAGCCACGGTTCGGCGGCCGGCAGGACGGCGACGTGTTCGGCACCGATCAGCTCGGCGATCTCCCAGCCCGGGTCGAGCTCGCCCGAGCGCCCGACCAGCACCGTCCGTGGCCGTCGGGGCAGTCGGGCCCGCAGGCAGGCCTGCGCCTGGTCGCTGCCGACCAGGACCAGCGGGCTGGGAACCCAACGGGACCGGGCGGCAGCCGGGTCGGCGGCCACCTCCACCTCGCTGCCGCCCGCTGCGGCGAGCCGCAGGAGTTCGTCGAGGAGGTCACCGTCGGCGGTGACGAGCAACGGAAGTCGTCGGTGCGGTGAGAGGGAGGTACGGGGTGGCATCACGGCCTCCAGCGGTCGGGGGTGCTGGGACAGACCCTGCGCCGGGTGACCCGGTTCGCGACGCCCGAAGCCGCTCGCCTGTGGACAACCCGGCGGGCTGTGGACAACCTCCGTTGCGGCCGGTGATCTGCTATGCAGGTGGGGAACGCGAAAAAAAGCCGTGTTATCTCCAGCCGGCTCATTGACGACATACCGCGTCGTACGTCGATAATCGTGACCGCACGCCACCGCGAAGGTGGCATCCGCCGCTCTCGGAAACGGGGCCATGGCCGACTCACCCGACGAAACACCCCCCACCCTGCGCATCGGTGGCTGGCTACCCGAGGCCCGGCACCACCAGGCGCTGCCGCCGTACCTCGTTCCCCCGGCGGGCCGGCACCTGATCGACGTCCCCCCGCCCGGGTCAGCGACCACCCCCCTGCCGTCGCCCGTCCACACCGTCGAATCCGACGGCATCGGACGGACCCTGCTGCTGGCCGGGGTGGCCTGTGGCCTGGTCACCGGTCTCGTCTTCGCACTGTCGCCGCTGTGGTCCGGGCCGGAGCGCCGGGGCGCCGCCCTCCCGGTGACGCCGTCGGGGGTCGTGGGCGGGCCGAACCTCGCCGCCGCGGAGAGCCCCACGCCGATCGACGACTACTCGCCCGCGCCTGTCTCGCTCGCCACCCGCGCCGTCTCCCCGGCACCTGTCGCGCCGCCAGCGCAGGCACCGGCCCGTCCGCCGAGCCGACCCGGCGCCGGTACGACCCCCCGCCCCACCACGACCACCACCCCGCCCCGGCCGGCCCCGACCACCACCCCGCCCCGGCCCACGCCGAAGCCGCCGGCGAACCAGCCCGGACCGGGCGAGTTGACGGCGCTGCCGGCGTCCCAGGAACGGTCGCTGCGGTCCAGCGCGAACGGACCCTCGACGTACGTCGAATTCGTCAACGCCCGCAACTCGCGGGTCATCGTCTACTGGCTCGACTACCACGGCCAGCGGCGGCAGTACAAGGTGCTCGACGCCGGCCGGTCCTACCGACAGCAGACGTACCTGGGCCACCCCTGGGTGGTCACCGACGAGCGCGGCCGGGGGCTGGCCTGCTTCCTGCCCGCCCGGACCACGATGCGGGCCGTGGTGCGGTAACCGGCCCAGCGGTGGATGCCGGCCCCCGTGGTCGGCGGACGGATTTCCGTCCGGGCCGGTTCCACCGGGCAGGTACGATCCCCGCCATGCACCCGACCGGCCGACAGCCGACGAGGCTCCTTCCCGGTGCGGGGAAGCCCTTCCTGAAGTGGGCCGGCGGGAAAACGCGGTACGCCTCGACCCTGGTGTCCGCCGCGCCCGAATTCACCGGCACCTATCGCGAGCCCTTCCTCGGCAGCGGCGCGGTCTTCTTCGAACTGAATCCGGCCAAGGCCGTGCTGAGCGACGCCAACGAAGAGCTGGTCACCTGTTTCCGACAGGTCGCGAAAGACGCGGAAGCCGTGATGAAGCGGCTCGACGAGCACCCCAACACCCGCGAACACTTCGCAGAGATACGGCGGCAGGACCCGGCAGAGCTCTCCGACGTCGAGCGGGCCGCCCGGGTGATCTACCTGAACAAGACCTCGTTCCGGGGGCTGTGGCGGGTCAACCGGAAGGGCCAGTTCAACGCGCCCTACGGCGCATACGACCGCCCCTACTACAATCGACGGACACTCCTCGAAGCCGCGAAGCTCCTCGACGGCACGGAGATCAGGGTCGCCGACTTCGCAGAACAGCTCGACGAGGCCTCCGAAGGCGACTGGGTCTACCTCGACCCGCCCTATGTGCCGCTCGGCGGTTGGGCGGACTTCCAGCGCTACACCCCCGGGCAGTTCGGCCGGGACGATCACGTCCGGCTCTGCGCGGCGATGAAACGGGCGAGCGGTCGCGGCGCCCTGGTGACCCTGAGCAACAGCGACACCCCGTTCGTACGGCAACTGTTCGCCGACGACTTCCACATCGCCAGGATGGCGACCCGTCGGGACATCAACCTCCAGTCGGACAAGCGGGGAAGCTGGGACCTGGTGGTCACGAACTACGAACTACCCGACGCGGCCCGGCAACTCACCGTCTGACCGCCAGCTTGCCGCGGACAGCACCGCCGGCACCCGTGAGGATCACCCGAACACCCTTGGCAGCACCCACGGGCGTTGAATCCCGTCGCTGGCGGCAGATCCCTGCGCGGGGCACGGGATCGCGTCTTCGAGAACGTGGATAGGATCCGGTTCCGTGGACTCCAGGGCCGACCGGGCGTCGGCCACCTTGCCGCACTCGGGTAGCAGCACGGCACCGGGCCTGACCTTCCTCGTCCTGCTGACGGCGATGTCGGTGCTTCCGGTGAACGTCTACCTGCCGGCCCTGCCCGACATCGCCCATGCCTTCGGGGCGAGTTTCGCCCTGGTCAACCTCTCAGTCGCGGGTTACGCCATCGCCACAGCCCTCACGGAGGTGGTCGCCGGTGCCGTATCCGATCGCTACGGACGCCGACCGGTGGTGCTGGTGTCGGTCTCGATCTTCGTCGTCGCGTCCCTCGGGTGCGCGCTGGCCCCCACCGTGCAGTTCTTCCTGGTCTGCCGCATGTTCCAGGCGGCAATCGCCGCATGTTTCTCCGTGGCCATGGTCGTCATCAAGGAGACGACGAGCGGACACGAGGCGGTCAGGAAGATCGGCTTCGCGGGCATGGGATGGGCGCTCGCCCCCATGTTCGGCCCCACCCTCGGCGGGATCGTGAACGAACTCCTCGGCTGGCAGGCGATCTTCGTCATCCTCGCCGCCCTGGGTGGAGTCGTTCTCGTCGTGGCGATGCGGCAGCTCGGCGAGACGTCCCACAGCTCCGGTAGTCCGGCGGGCAGCCTGCTCGCGTCGTACCAGCGGGTCGCGGGTTCGCCCCGGTTCTGGGCGTACACCCTGTGCATGGCCTGCGCGACGGGGACGCTCTACGTCTTCCTGGGCGGGGCGCCCATCGTCATGACCGAGCGCCTCGGTGGGTCGAGCGCGACACTGGGCCTCGCCATGGCCGTGGTGCCCGGCGGTTTCGTGCTGGGCAGCTACCTGACGGGGATCGTCGCCTCCCGGTTCTTCAGGAGCCACATCCTCGTGGCGGCGCGTGTGCTGACCTTGGTGGGCTTGTCGGCCGGTCTCCTCTTCGCGACGCTGCGGGACCTCCACCCCGTCGCGTTCTTCGCCGTCTGCGTCTTCGTGGGAGTCGGCAACGGCCTGACCACCCCGGTCGTCAATCTGGGGGTGATGTCCGACCACCCACGCCTGGCCGGAACCGCGACGGGCCTGTCCGCCGCGACGGCCATCGGAGGCGGCGCGCTGATCTCCTCCGTCGCGGGCGTCGCCCTGGGCACGACCGGCTCACCCCGGACGCTGCTGACCCTGTTGCTGGCCCCGGCATCGCTCGCTCTGGTGGCGGCGCTCGGCGCGGCAGCAGCCGACCGGCGTACCGCACCCACCCGGTCGACACGAGCGGCCGAGGCACAAAGGGACGACCCCCGTCGGGGGGATGACGGGGGTCGTCGGAGGGTTCGGCTCCGGGGGGGTTGAGCCGAACCGGCCCGGCGGTCACGGGGGGTGCGACCGCCGAGGGTCTGTCAGCTTTCCGGGACGTGAATGGTCGTCGTGCGGTCAAGTCTGCCCGAGCGGAGTGTTCACGTCGAGTGTTGTCGACCCCACTCCCTGCGAAATTATGACCGCAGCGTGTGACTGCGCTCACGTTGAGCATTCGTCGTGGACGTGCTTCCGCAGGTCGCATGGGGTGTGGACCCCGGGGCACCCGCCGACCCTAGACCATCGGGCTAGACTTGCGCGCCGTGGGCCGAAGTGCCGCTTTTTTCGATCTGGACAAGACCGTCATCGCCAAGTCGAGCGCCTTGGCATTCGGTCGGCCGTTCTACCGGGACGGGCTGATCACCCGACGGGATGTCGTGAAGTCGGCGTACGCGCAGCTGATGTTCCGGCTGGGCGGCACCGACGAGCAGACCATGGCCAGGACCAGGGATTATCTCGCCGCCCTCTGCAAGGGCTGGCAGGTGGAACAGGTCCGTCAGATCGTCGCGGAGACGCTCCACGAGCTGATCAACCCCTACGTGTACGCCGAAGCCGCCGTGCTGATCGCCGAGCACCAGGCGGCCGGGCGGGACGTCGTGCTGGTCTCCGCCTCCGGTGAGGAGATGGTCCGCCCGATCGGCGTGCTGCTCGGGGTGACCGACGTGATCGCCACCCGGATGAGCGTGCAGGACGGCCGCTACAGCGGCGAGGTGGAGTTCTACGCGGCCGGTCCGAGCAAGGTCGAGGCGGTCAACGAGCTGGCCGCCGCCCGGGGCTACGACCTGGCCGACTCGTACGCCTACTCCGACTCGTACAGTGATCGGCCGTTGTTGGAGTGCGTGGGCCACCCGAGCGTGGTCAACCCGGACCGGACGCTGCGCCGGCTCGCGGTGGAGAACGCGTGGCCGGTGCTGGAGTTCCGGCATCCGATCCCGCTGGGCCGGCGGCTGCGGGAGCGCCCGGCCGTCCCGGTGGCCGCGGCGGCGCTCGGGGTCGGGGTCGGGGTGGCGATCGGCATCGCCTGGTACGGCAGGCACCGCCGGACCCGCGCCACCCAGGTCGCCTGACCGACCCACCGCCGCCCTCTCCCCCGCACCTCACCTGCCCCCGGACGCCGCCGGGGCCCGAGGTGAGCCCCGGCAGCCGCACGGGTCGGCACCCCCACGGACCAGGGCAGGAATCCGGCAGAACCCCGTGATTGAGCGTTCGCTCAAATACGCCTATGCTGCGTTTTGAGCAAGTGCTCAAAACGAGGAGGCAGCATGACCGAGCAGGAACCACCGCCCCGACGGAACGCCGCCAACTGGGTGCTCGCCGGGCTGGTCGCCGCCTTCGGACTGGTGGTCTTCGTCGCCACGGTGCGCGCGGGACGAGCCGACAGCGCCCTGCTCTTCGTCGCGCTCCCGACCACCCTCGCCGCCGCCCTCACCCTGCTGCCCGGCCGCACCGCGCACGGCCGGGTCTTCGTGCTCACCACGATCGCCCTGCTGCTGGCGGCGGTGGCGCTGCACGAGGGGGCGATCTGCGTCGTCCTCGCCGCTCCCCTGGTCTACGCGGTGTCCCACGGGGCCACCGCCCTGATCCGCGCGCTGCGCGACACCTCCCGCTCGTACGCCGTCCTCGCGGTGCCGCTGCTGCTCCTGCCGGGGCTGGAGGGCAGCGGGATCGCCCCACGGGTGGCACCCGACCAGTCCGTCGAGGTGGTACGGGTGGTGGCGCTCCCGGCCGACCAGGTAGCCGCCCGGCTCGCCGACGGTCCGCGTCCCGCGCCGGCCCGCTCGGTGCCGCTGCGGCTGCTCGGCGTGCCCACGCCCGGCCAGGTGAGCGGGGACGGGCTCGACCCGGGTGACAGGTGGATGTTCGGCTACCACGGCAGCGCGCACGGCCCCGGCGGCCACCTGCTCGCCGAGGTGGAGACGGTCGCGCCGCAGCGGGTGGCGTTCCGGTTCGTCGAGGACAGCTCGATCACCGCGCGCTGGTTCCGGTGGCGGCACGCCGAGCTGAGCTGGCGGACCCTCGACGAGCGGCACACCGAGGTCCGGGTCCGGGTGGACTACACCCGGGGGCTCGACCCCTCCTGGTACTTCGGGCCGGTGCAGCAGGTCCTGCTCGGTGCGGGGGTGGGGCACCTGCTGGACATGATGACGCTGCGATGATCACCGCCCGCTACCTGAGCCTGGCGGTGCCGTTGCTGGCCGTGCTCGCCGCCACCCGGGTCGACCGGAGCCGCGCCGGTCGGGCGGCGGCGCTGCTTGCCTTCCTCGCCACCGGCATCGGCATCGCCGCCCTCGACGAGGTGGCCCGGCACACCGGTTGGTACACCTTCGCCCCGGTGCGGGGGAGCTACCGGTGCATGCCTGTCGACCTCTGGATCGGCTGGGCCGCGCTCTGGGGTCCGCTGCCCGTGCTGCTGCGCCGGCTGCTGCCCCTGCCGGTGGCACTGGGCCTGCTGCTCTGGGTCGACGCGGTGGCCATGCCGGCGCTGGACCCGCTGGTCGGGCTCGGCCCCAACTGGCTGCTCGGGGAGCTGGTCGGGCTGCTCGTGGTGGCCCTGCCTGCGCAACTGCTCGGCCGCTGGTGTGCCGACCGGCGGCACCTGATGGCGCGCACGCTGCTCCAGGTCGGGGTCTTCACCGCCCTGCTGCTGTGGCTCGTCCCCAGCCTGGCCTTCGAGGTAGGTGACGGCTCGTGGCGGGCGGCCACCGGGCTGCCCCGGTCCGTCCTGCTGCTCCTCGCCCAGGTGGCGCTGGTGGTGGCCGCCCCGGCCCTCGACGCGGTCCGTGAGTTCGTCACCCGTGGTGGCGGCACGCCGTACCCCTGGGATCCGCCCGTGCGGCTGGTCACCACCGGGCCGTACGCCTATCTGGCCAACCCGATGCAGACCGGCGCCGTGGCCCTGGTGCTGCTCACCGCCGCACTCACCCGCAGCTCGGCGCTGTTCCTGGCGGCCGTGGTGGCTGTCGCCTTCAGCGTGGCGGTGGCCCGACCGCACGAGGAGCACGACCTGGCCGGCAGGTACGGCGGGGCGTGGCGCGCGTACCGGCGGCAGGTACGGGACTGGTGGCCGCGCGGGCGGCCCTACCACGCGGGGCCGCCGGCGGTCCTCCTGCTCGACGACGCCTGCGGTCCGTGCGCGGCCACCTGGCGCTTCCTCGCCCGCCGCTGCCCGGTGGGCCTGCTGATACGGCCCGCCACCGCAGCCGGCCGGGTGCTCTGGCGGGCGGAGTACGTGGACGGCGACGGTCGACCGGAACGGGGGGTGGCCGCCGTCGCCCGCGCACTCGTGCACCTTCATCTCGGCTGGGCCGTGGTCGGCTGGACCCTGCGGCTGCCCGGGGTCATCTGGCTGGCGCAGCTGGTGACCGATGCGATGATCGCACCGCCACACCCGGCAGGCCCACGAGGAGGACGATGTCCGGCACCAAGCAACGCCTCCTGGACGGCGCCATCACCGCCATCCGTACGCACGGCATCGCCGGCGTGTCCGCCCGTACCATCGCCGCCGCCGCCGGGGTGAACCAGGCGCTCGTCTTCTACCACTTCGGCACGGTCGACGACCTGCTCACCGCGGCCTGCCAGGCCAGCACGGCCGACCGGCTCGGGCACTGGTCGACCCGGCTGGCCGAGGTGGGCTCACTGCGGGAACTGCTCGCCGTCGGGCAGGAGCTGCACGAACAGGAACGCGAACTGGGTAACGTCTCCTTCCTGGCCCAGCTGCTGGCCGGAGCGCAGACCGAGGAGCGGCTCGCCGCGCCCACCGCCGCCGCGCTCCAGCTCTGGGTGGACGAGATCGAGTCGGTCCTGCGCCGGCTGCTCGCCGGTTCGCCGTTCGCCGAGATCGCCGACGTGCCCGGTCTGGCCCGAGCCGTCTGCGCCGCGTTCGTCGGGTTGGAGCTCTACGACGGGGTGGACCGGCCGGCCGCACAGCAGGCGATGTCGGCGCTCGACCAGCTCGCCGTGCTGATCGAGATCGTCGACGACCTCGGACCGATCGCCCGCCGGGCGGTCCGGGCCCGGGTGAACCGGGCCACCCGCCGGGCCTGACCGCGCGGACGGCACCGGTCAGGCGGTGGCGATGATCTCGTCGCCGACGGCGGTGAGCTGGTCCGCGCCGACCTCGACGGCGCTCAGGTAGTGCCGCAGCCAGGAGCGCAGGCCGTCCGGGGTACCGGTGGCGAAGGCCCCGGCCGCCCCGACGTACTCCGGCTCCCGCTCCCGGTGGCCGACGTCGACCGCGACCAGGCCACGCGGGTCGAACCCGCGGGACATCAGCACCAGCCGGGCGGCGGCGCGGGCCACCAGCCCGGACGGGCCGGCGAAGGGCCGCAGGTTGAGCAGTTCGCCGTGCACCACGGCGGCCAGGATCAACGGGGAGACCTTCGTACCACCGGCGACCAGCCCGGCCAACCCGTCGAGCCGGGCGGCCACCACCGGGTCGGCGACCGGACGCCCCAGCTCGGCCTCGGCCACCACGTCCCGGGCGGCGAGCACGTGCAGCCGGGCCAGCGCCTGCCGGGGTGCCGTCGACCACCGCTCGGTCAACCCGGGCAGCGCCCCGGCCACCCGCAGCGCCCCCTGGAGCACCGGTTCGGTGACGGTGCCGGCCCGGACCGCCTCGCGCTCGTGGTCGTACCCCTCCAGGGCGGCACTGGCCACCGCGCAGCGCAGACCGACCTCGGCCGCGACCTGGCCACCCTGGCGGCGCAGCGCGCGGTGCCGCATCGCCTGGTCGACCCGCTCGCGGGCCCGCTCGACGGCAGGGGCGATGTCGGCGAGCGCGAGCAGCGGAGCGAGCGGGTCGGTGGTCACCTCGCCACGCTAGCGACCCGGCGGCCCGCACCGGACGGCACCCGCCGGGAGGGCGACCCGGGCCACCGGGGCTACCGCCTGCCCGGCGGACGGGTCGGTGCGCAGGGACCGACCGGCGGCCGACAGGATCAGCACGTCGGGCCGTCGAGTCCGATCCTGATCAGGTCCGGGCAGGTCGGGGTGGGCGGGGCCGTCGGGCGCGTCGGGACGGCCGCTGAGCGCGCCGGCCGGCACCTGGGGTGTCGCGGTCCCCAGCGGCCCGGACTAACCTCGGCCGGGTAGGAGACGCAGGTCACCCCGACGAAGGAGTCACCGCATGAGCGAGGCCTTGGCCAACCTGCTGAACGAGACGCGCCAGTTCCCGCCGCCGGCCGCACTCGCCGCGGAGGCCAACGTCACCGCCGGCGCGTACGACGAGGCCGGCGCGGACCGGCTCGCCTTCTGGGAGCGGCAGGCCGGCCGGTTGGCCTGGGCCAAGCCGTGGGACGAGGTGCTCGACTGGTCGAACCCGCCGTTCGCGAAGTGGTTCGTCGGTGGCCAGCTCAACGTGGCGTACAACTGCCTGGACCGGCACGTGGAGGCTGGCCGGGGCGACCGGGTGGCGATCCACTGGGAGGGCGAGCCGGGCGACACCCGCACCCTCACCTACGCCGACCTGCACCGGCTGACCTGCCAGGCGGCGAACGCGCTCACCGACCTGGGGGTGGTCGCCGGTGACCGGGTGGCGATCTACCTGCCGATGATCCCCGAGGCGGCGGTGGCGATGCTGGCCTGCGCCCGGATCGGCGCGACCCACAGCGTGGTCTTCGGCGGCTTCTCTGCCGACGCGCTGAGCAACCGGATCCAGGATGCCAGCGCCAAGGTGGTGATCACCGCCGACGGCGGCTACCGCCGGGGCAAGCCGTCGGCGCTGAAGCCGACGGTGGACGAGGCGGTGGCGAACTGCCCGTCGATCGAGCACGTGCTGGTGGTCAGGCGCACCGGCGAGGAGGTCGCCTGGTCGGCGAAGGACCACTGGTGGCACGAGACGGTCGAGACGGCCCCGGCGGAGCACACCGCCCAGCCGTTCGACGCCGAGCACCCGCTGTTCATCCTCTACACCAGCGGCACCACCGCCCGGCCGAAGGGCATCCTGCACACCACGGGCGGTTACCTGACCCAGGCCGCCTGGACGGCGCACGCGGTGTTCGACCTGAAGCCGGAGACCGACGTCTACTGGTGCACCGCCGACATCGGCTGGGTCACCGGGCACTCCTACATCGTGTACGGGCCGCTGGCCAACGGCGCGACCCAGGTGATGTACGAGGGCACCCCGGACACCCCGCACAAGGGCCGGTTCTGGGAGATCGTCGACAAATACAAGGTCAGCATCCTCTACACCGCGCCGACGCTGATCCGCACCATGATGAAGTGGGGCGAGGACATCCCGGCGGGCTTCGACCTGTCGTCGCTGCGCCTGTTGGGCAGCGTCGGTGAGCCGATCAACCCGGAGGCGTGGATGTGGTACCGCCAGCACGTCGGCCGGGGCGAGCTGCCGATCGTGGACACCTGGTGGCAGACCGAGACCGGCGCGATCATGATCTCCCCGCTGCCCGGGGTCACCGCGACCAAGCCGGGTTCGGCGATGACGCCGCTGCCCGGCATCGTCGCCGACGTGGTGGACGACCAGGGCCGGTCGGTGCCGAACGGCGGGGGCGGCTACCTGGTGCTGCGCGAGCCGTGGCCGTCGATGCTGCGCACCATCTGGGGCGACGACAACCGGTTCATCGAGACGTACTGGTCCCGGTTCGAGGGGATGTACTTCGCCGGTGACGGGGCCAAGAAGGACGACGACGGGCACATCTGGCTGCTCGGCCGGGTCGACGACGTGATGCTGGTGTCCGGGCACAACATCTCCACCACCGAGGTCGAGTCGGCGCTGGTGTCCCACCCGGCGGTGGCCGAGGCGGCGGTGGTCGGTGCGACCGACCCGACGACCGGGCAGGCGATCGTGGCGTTCGCCATCCCACGCGGCACCGCCGACATCTCGGGCGAGGCGGGCGAACAGCTCATCACCGAGCTGCGCAACCACGTGGCCAAGACGCTCGGCCCGATCGCCAAGCCCCGGCAGATCATGCTGGTGCCGGAGCTGCCGAAGACCCGTTCCGGCAAGATCATGCGCCGGCTGCTGCGGGACGTGGCGGAGAACCGGTCGCTCGGCGACGTGACCACGCTCCAGGACTCCTCGGTGATGGAGCTGATCTCCTCCGGACTCGGCGGCGGGAAGTCCGACGAGGACTGACGCCAGGCGTACCCCCGTCGGTGGGTGCCGGTCCGCGCGGACCGGCACCCACCGGTCTTTTTCAGGGGTACGAATCGGTCGGTAGGCCGAGCCGACTCGGGCTGAACGGGCAGACGCGTCGACGCCCCCTTCCGGTCGCGAACCCTCCTCATCTAGGTTCAGCGATATCGACTGGGTTCGACGTACGTCTCACCGGCGATCCCTCTCCCATGCCCGAGAAACGGACATGCCCGAGAAACGGAGTGGCATGAACAATCTCCCACCCACCGGAGCACGCCGACGCCTCCTCGTCGCGCTGCCCACCCTCGCCCTCGTCGCCGCGTCGCTGACCGTGACCGGCAACGCGGCGGCCCACCCCGCCGGCCCGGCGACACCGACCCGGATCGGGGCCGACGAGTACTACCTCAACTACGCCGAACCGGAGGTGCAGCCGGACACCGCCGGCAAGGAGGTGCGCGGCGCCGACGGGATCCTCACCTCGGCGGCCGACGAGGCCCGTGCGTACGACCGGAAGTTCGCCGGCGGCAACCCGCTGGCCGCCCGGGAACTGGCCCGCAACGAGGCGCGGGCGATCCGCACCGGGCAGAGCCCGCGCACGTTCAAGAAGGCCAAGAGCACCCAGACGGCCAAGCTGCTCACCCTGCTCGTCGAGTTCAACGAGCAGGCCAACGACGACTTCACCGGGGTGATGGTCCCCAAGACGGTCTTCGAGGACCGCACCTGCGTGCCCGGCACCGTCCAGAACGGACCTAAGCACAACAACATCCCGAACCCGGCGACCCTTCCGCACGAGGACAACAACTCGATGTGGGTGCCGGACTTCTCGCCCACCCACTTCGACAAGATGCTCTACACCAAGAAGGGCATCACCGAGCGGGTCCGCAAGGACCTCAAGGGACCGGACGGCAGGAAGGGCATCGACCTGTCCGGCCGCACCATGCACAACATGTACCTGGAGATGTCCAAGGGCGCGTACACGGTGGACGGGCAGGCCAGCCCGTGGATCACCGTACCGCACTCGGAGGGCTGGTACGCGGCCTCGCGCTGCTTCCAGGACGAGACCGGCGCCTGGGTCGCCGGCCGGGAGCAGGCGATGAACGGCCACCCGGACAACCCGCAGGGCGCGGGGCGGCTCGCCACCGACGCGATCGACGCGCTGGCCGCGGCCGACCCGAACTTCCCGTGGGCCGACTACGACATCGAGGACCAGGGCGACCGGGACGGCGACGGCAACGTCAACGAGCCGGACGGGGTGATCGACCACCTGGTGCTGGTGCACGCCGGTCAGGGCAAGTCCCGGGGCGGCGGCGACCAGGGCGTGTACGCGGTCTGGGCGCACTCCTCCACGGTCGCCGGCGGCTACGCCATCCCCGGCACCACCCTGAAGGTGTCCAACTACATCGTCCAGCCGGAGGACGCCGGGGTCGGGGTCTTCGCCCACGAGTTCGGGCACGACCTGGGCCTGCCGGACCTCTACGACACCTCCGGCAACGCCGACTCGGACGTCGACTTCTGGGACCTGATGGCGTCCGGCTCGCACAACGGCGAGATCTTCCAGGCGCTGCCGACGCACATGGGCATCTGGGACAAGTGGGTGCTCGGCTGGGCCGACCCGCTGACCCTCGCCCCCGGCTCCCGGACCCGGACGGCACCCCTCGGGCAGACCTCGCGTACCCCGGTGGGCACCCAGGACGGCATCAAGATCGACCTGCCGGACAAGGTGGTCACCCTCGCCCAGCCGCACAGCGGCACCGGGATGTGGTACAGCGGCTCCGACCAGGCCTGGGCGGACGTGAAGCTCGGTCGGCAGGTGGCCGTTCCGGCCGCCACCGACGCGAAGTTCTGGATGTGGAACAACTACGTCATCGAGGAGGACTGGGACTACGGCTTCGTCGAGGTCTCCACCGACGGCGGCGCCACCTGGGCCGAGCAGAAGGTCTACGACGCGGCCGGCGCGCTGGTCTCCACGAACGACGGTTACGCCGACCCGAACGGCCGCATGGTCGACTTCGGCAACAAGAAGTACGGCCTGACCGGCAGCACCGCCGGTTGGCGGCACGACTGGATCGACCTGTCGGCGTACGCCGGGACGACCGTGCAGGTGCGGCTGCGGTACGCCACCGACGAGGCGTTCCAGGAGCGCGGCTGGTTCGCCGACGACCTCTCGGTCACCGGCGGCGGGGCCACCACCTTCAGCGACGACGTGGAGAACGGCACGAACGGCTGGACGCTGACCGGCGGCACGTTCACCGACACCACCGGCGCGGGTTGGCACATCGACCCGGGCACCCAGGTCAAGTCGCAGTACTACCTGGCCGAGTGGCGTAACTTCGACGGCTTCGACATGGGTCTGAAGTACGCCTACGACACGATCTACTCGCACGAGGCGTGGAAGGTCGACCGGATCTCGTACAACGCGCCGGGGATGCTGGTGTGGTACCGGGACACGATGCTGGGCGACGTCAACCACGTCACCGGGCAGATGACCGCGCTGCCCAGCTACGGGGCCAAGGGCGGGTTGCTCATCGTGGACTCGCACTACGACCCGCTCCGTCGTACCGGTGAGGCGGCGACCAAGGATCCGTCGGTGCTCGACAATCTGCCGAGCCGGCCGCAGTCGGCCAACGCGGCGTTCTCGCTGACCAGGACGTACCCGTTCACCGAGTGCCTGGAAGCGGCGGACGAGCCGTACAGCGCGTACTGCACCAAGTTCGGTCGGCAGGCCCCGGTGTCCACGTTCACGGACGCCAAGGGCTGGTACCCGGGCATCGAGATGCGCGACGGCGCGGCGTACGCCCGGGACAACGACGCATCGGTGGTCGTCCCGTCGCGGGGCAACAAGCCCTACACGACCCGGGTGGTGAACCCGGACGGCACGCCGGCCACCGAGTTCTACGGTGTGACGCTGGGCGGTGGGGCGATCGTGCTCGGCACGGGCAACCCCTCCGACGCCAAGGTCCGGCACGGCGTCTCGATCAAGATCCTGTCGGCCGCGCCGGACAACTCGTACGCGGTCGTCCAGATCACCCCGGCGAAGAACTGAGCCCCGCGCCGGGCCCTCCGGCAATGCGGTGGTAAAGGTCAGTAACTGACCGATTGGTGGACAGTGGGCCGGTGGCGGAGAAGCCACCGGCCCACTGTTTCACGCATCGCGGCAATCCAATCGAAATACATCACTATAATTCCGGCCGGGGCGTCCGCACTGCTCATGACCGTTGGTGAACACCCGGTGTGTGACGGTGAAAAGCGTTCCCATCAAAATCTTGCAACAAATCGACGCGGACATCTTCCCACCCGTCCCAGCAGTGTCTATGTTCACCATGGGTCCCACTAGTGGGACGTCTCACGCCGGCCCGTACCCCCGTTGGGCCGGTTCCCTCACACCGGAGGTACCACGTGCGCAAAGTCGCAGTGGGTCTGCTCGGGCTCTCGCTGACGGCGACAGGTCTGGTGACGGGCGCGTCCGCCAGCGCCGCGCCGGCACCGAAGCTCCCGACGGCGGCCCCGTCGGTCGCGGAACCCCAGGCGGACCACGATCTGCCCAACCCGCTGGAAACCAAGCGGCGGGCGCTGCGCCAGGAGGGCCTCAGCGAGGTCCTCTCCGGCAAGTCCAAGGCGCAGAAGATCAACGGCAGCACGGTCGTCAAGGTCGGCAAGACCCAGGCTGCGGGCAAGAACAACGCCCGGACGACGGCCTCGGGCGTCGCCCAGACGCAGGACCAGTACGTCGAGTTGGGCCGCGAGCGGACCGACAAGATCTTCGTCATCCTCGCGGAGTTCGGCAACGAGCGGCACCCGAGCTACCCGGACCGGGACACCGACCCGAACACCCCCGGGCCGACCCGGTTCGACGGGCCGCTGCACAACGAGATCCCGGCCCCCAACCGGGCGGTGGACAACTCCACCGTCTGGCAGGCCGACTACAACGCGGATCACTTCCGCAAGATCTACTTTGGTACCGGCCAGGGTGACGAGTCGCTGAAGCAGTACTACGAGGCCCAGTCCTCGGGTCGCTACAGCGTCGACGGCGAGGTCACCGACTGGGTCAAGGTCAAGTACAACGAGGCCCGGTACGGCCGCTCCAACGGCTACCCCTGCGCCTCGAACGTCTGCAACAACACCTGGAACCTGGTCCGGGACGCCGCCAACCAGTGGGTCGCCGACCAGAAGACCGCCGGTCGCACCGACGCCCAGATCGCCGCCGACGTCAAGTCGATGGACGAGTGGGACCGGTACGACTACGACGGCGACGGCAACTTCAACGAGCCGGACGGCTACATCGACCACTTCCAGATCGTCCACTCCGGCGGCGACCAGGCCGACGGTGACCCGATCCAGGGTGAGGACGCCATCTGGAGCCACAGGTGGTACGCCTTCGCCTCCGACCAGGGCAACACCGGTCCGTCGACCTTCCCGGGCGGCGGCACCCAGATCGGCAACACCGGCGTCTGGATCGGCGACTACACCATCCAGCCGGAGAACGGTGGCCGGAGCGTCTTCTACCACGAGTACGGTCACGACCTCGGTCTGCCGGACGACTACAACGTCATCAACAGCGGTGACAACAACAACGAGCACTGGACCCTGATGGCCCAGAGCCGGCTCGGCGCCAAGAACGACGGCGGCATCGGCGACCGGGGCGGCGACCTCGGTGCCTGGAACAAGCTCCAGCTCGGCTGGCTCGACTACGAGACCGTGGTGGCCGGCCAGAAGAAGACCCTGGAGCTGGGCCCGCAGGAGTACAACTCCGACAAGGCGCAGGGTGCCGTGGTGGTACTGCCCCAGCGGGAGTACAGCTTCCAGAACGGCAAGCCGTTCGAGGGGACCAAGCAGTTCTTCTCCGGTAACGACGACGACCTGAACACCACGATGACGCGGACGATCGACCTCACCGGGAAGACCAGCGCCGCGCTCACCATGAAGGGTCGTTACTCGATCGAGGAGGACTACGACTACCTCTTCTTCGAGGCCAGCACCGACGGTGGCCAGACCTGGGCCACCCTGCCGGGTACCGCCAACGGCAAGGCCCTCAAGGAGCTCTCCCCCGGGCGCTTCGCCCTGGACGGCTCCAGCGGCGGCCAGTGGGTCGACGTCAACATCCCGATGAACGCGGCGGCCGGCAAGGCGGTGCAGTTCCGGCTGCGCTACCAGACCGACGGTGGCGTCTCGGAGGGTGGCTTCTACGGTGACGCGATCACCGTCACCGCCGACGGGCAGACCGTGCTCACCGACGGTGCCGAGGCCGGTGCCGCCGGCTGGACCCTGAACGGGTTCAGCGTCGTGGCCGAGACCTACACCCGCAAGTTCGACAACTACTACATCGCCGGCAACCGGTCGTACGTGTCGTACGACCAGTACCTCAAGACCGGCCCGTACTACTTCGGTTACGCGAACACCCGCCCGGACTACGTGGACCACTACGCGTACCAGGAGGGTCTGCTGATCTCCTACTGGAACCTCCGGTGGGCCGACAACGACACCTTCGACCACCCGGGCGAGGGTCGGAACATGATCATCGACGCGCACCCGGAGCCGCTCTACAACCTGACCGGCGCCCCCTGGCGGGCCCGGGTCCAGGTGTACGACGCGCCGTTCAGCCTGAAGAAGGCGGACTCGTTCACGCTGCACATCAACAGCGTGCCGCAGTACGTCCGCGGCCAGGCCGCGCAGCCGCTGTTCGACGACACCAAGCAGTACTGGTACCCGGAGCTGCCGAACCACGGCGTCAAGGTTCCGGCGACCGGCACCAAGATCAAGGTTGTGGAGCAGAACGGCACCTCGGTGAAGGTCCGCTTCTCCTGATCCGCTGATCAGCGCACCACCCGCTACACCCCGATGCCCGGGCAGGTCTCCTGCCCGGGCATCGGCCCTTTTCAAGGGCTGGTGCAGCCGCCCCGGCCGCGCAGGAGGGGTGCCGACCCACCGACGACGTGGCACGCTGGCTCTGCGCGTACCCATGCCGGGTGCGCCGGGAACGGAGGCACCGTGACCGACGACCGGACCCCGACCACCCCGCCCGCCGGCCGCCCGGCGGCGCTCTCCGCCACCCCGCCGCCCACCCTGCGGCGACCGGCCTCGCCCCCACGGCACCCCACCGACCAGCGCCGACCGGACCGGCTCGCCGGCCGGATCACCCACGGTGGCGACGGCCCGTGCTACGGCCTGGTCACCGACGACGGCCGGGAGTACGCGCTGCACGGCCCCGGCATGGGCACCTTCACCACCGGCACCACCGTGCTGGTCACCGTCGGCCCGGCCGACCCGACCGGCACCTGCGGCCCCGGCACACCTGTCGGCATCGTCGAGATCCGCGTGGTGCGCTGACCCCGATCGGCCCGGCGTCGGCGCTCCCGGTGGCCCCCGCTCCACCGGTCCGGCCGCCCCGCTCCACCGGTCCGGCCGTGCCGTACGGGTCGGCGGGGCGATCGACAGGCACCGAGGTCCTAGGCTGTGCCCCATGACCGAGCAGCGTGGCGGACCCGTCGACGAGTCCTGCGTCCTCACCGAGGGACCATGGACACACCGGTTCGTCGGCGCGAACGGCAGCCGGTTCCACGTCGTCGAGGCGGGCACCGGCCCGATGGTGCTCTTCCTGCACGGCTTCCCCGAGCACTGGTGGGCCTGGCACGCCATGCTCCCGGCCGTCGCCGACGCCGGCTTCCGGGCCGTCGCGGTGGACCTGCGTGGTTACGGCGCCAGCGACAAACCACCCCGGGGGTACGACGGTTACACCCTCGCCGCCGACGTCGCCGGCCTGATCCGCGCCCTCGGGGAACGCTCTGCCACCGTGGTCGGCGCCGGTTCGGGCGGCCTGATCGGCTGGACGGCCGCCTCGTTCCACCCCACCCTGGTACGCCGGCTGGTAGTGCTCGGCGCACCCCACCCGCTGCGGCTGCGCGCCGCGATCTTCGCCGACCCGCGCGGTCAGTTCGCCGCCGCCACCCCGGCGTTGAAGTTCCAGCTCCCCCGGTACGAACACGTGCTCACCCGCAACGACGCCGCCGAGGTGCCGGAGATGCTGCGCCGCTGGGGCGGGCCGCAGTGGGTGGCGGGCCCCGAATTCGCCGGCTACGCGCAGCGCTGCCGGGAGGCGATGTTGATCCCGCAGGCCGCCTTCTGCGCCCTGGAGGGCTACCGGTGGGCCTTCCGCTCGGTGCTGCGGTTGCACGGCTACCGGTTCGTCCGGTTGATGCAGAAGCCCCTGGTCACACCCACCCTGCAACTGCACGGCGCCGTCGACGTGGCCTCGCTGCCGCGCACCGCGCAGGGCTCCGGCCGCTATGTCAGCGCCCCCTACGAGTGGCGGCTGCTCGACGGCGTGGGCCACTTCCCCCACGTGGAGGCCGGCGACGTGGTCCTCGGCGAGATCCTGCGCTGGACGAAATCCTGACCGCACCGGGTCAACGGCTGGCGGCTGGCGGCTGGCGGCTGGCGGCTGGCGGCTGGCGGCTGGCGGCTGGCGGGGTCAGGCTCGTTGTTCGCGCAGGTCGGCGACCTCGGCGGCCGGGGCCCAGCCCTGGTAGACACCGAAGTCGAAGACCTCCAGCCCCATCGCCCGCGCCACCGGCCAGCGGCCACCCGTGTACTCGACCCGCAACCAACCGTCGTGCTCGCCGAGCACGATGAACGGTTGTCCCTGCCAGGTGCAGGTGGTCCGCACGTACGCCAACTCCTCGACCTCGTCGGCCGGGACGACCCGCACGTACCGGCCGGGGCGTACCTCCTCGAAGCCGTCGGCGGGCTCCGGCTGGTAGATCCGCACATGGTCGCCGTCCGGGCTGACCTGGTACTCCCGCCCCTGCCAGCGGGCCACGTAACCGTCCCGCATCACGGTTGGTCCACCCGTCGCCAGACCAGCGCGTCGGTGTCCAGGACGGCGATCACCCGTTCGGTGCCCTCCGCACCGATCCGCCAGAGCTGTGCGCCGTGCGGCAACCGGGCGCTGTCCACCTTGAACTCGGCCACCACGTCGCTGCTCTCCCCCGGGGCGAACCCGTTGCCCCGGAACGGCGCGCGTTCGATGACCCAGCCCTCCATGGCCCGCATCGCCGCCTCGTTCTGCCCGCCGTACGGGATGCGGTAGAGGCTCGGTCGGTACGCCGGCCAGCGCAGCACGTACGCCGCCTCGGCGTCCCGCGCGAAGGGGGAATCCGGGTAGCCGAGTCCGAGTGCGTCGTACAACTCGGCCGGGGTGGTCAGGTGGGCCAACTCCCCGGCCCGGTGCACGAAACCGGAGACCCGGTCGTAGCCCCGTTCGAGGTAGTAGGCGAGCTGGCTGGGGGCGATCGCCTTCTGCATCACCACCGGACGGGACGGGTCGGTGGCCGGCGGAGCGTACCGGGTGCGCTCGGCCGGCACCTCGGCGGCGGCCACCGGTTCGAGATCCGCCTCGTCACCGAGCCCGACCTCGGCCGCCCAGCTGGCCAGGGCGACGATCTGTTCGCCGGGCAGCTTGGCCCCGACCGGAGTGCCCGGGTTGACGGTGAACACCCAACCCGGGTCCGGCCAACACCGGATCAGCTGCACGAACCGGACCTCGATCGTCTCCACAGGCAGTACGTCGTGCTCGGCCAGCCGTTCCGGGGAGGTGTAGACCACCACGCACGTGTCGCCGTCCACGGTGCCGGTACGCCACTCGAAACCGGGCTCGCCGGGCCGACTGCCGGACGCCGAGTCGGGATTGACCGGGAGCAGCACCCGGGCCAGCAACAGGGTGGAGAGGAAACCGTCGGTGCTGCCGGCACCCGCGGCGTCCAGCAGGTTCTCCTCGACCTCGTTGGCGGGCTGGAACGACTCGTCGACGGTGGCGGCAGCCGGGGCAGCCGGGACGTCCTGGGCCGCGACGGGCGGAGCGTCCGGGGTCAGCACGGGTGGAGCGTCCACGGGCGGAGCGTCCGGGGCCGGGGCAGCCGAGGCCGGCACGGGCGGGGTGGACAGCGCGGCGGGAGTCGTGCCTGCACCGGAGGGCGCGACGGTGGCCGGGCCGGGGCCCGACGCCGGGGACATCGACGCGACCCGCTCGGCAGCGGGCGTCCAGAGGTCGTCCAGGTCGGCAGGCGGGCCGGCATCGCGTACCACCGCAGCGGCCGGCGAAGGCGACCCGGCAGCAGGAGCCGCCTGGCCGGCCGTGCCCGGACCTGTCTTGGCGGCCGTGCCCGGACCCGTGGCATCGGTCGTCGGGGCGGGGCCGCTGGCGGTCGGCGGGACGGCGCTGTCGGTGACTGCGGCAACCGACGGGGAGGGCGGCGCAGCCGGCACGGCGACCGGCGTACCCGGAGCGGTGGGAGCCGCATCCGGCGTGGCGGTCGGGGGAGTCGCCGAAGGGGCCGCAACCGTGGGAGGGGCCGGCGGAGCGGCCGGCGCGGTCCGCGCGGCAGCCGGGGTCCACAGGTCGCCGGAGGCGGAGCGGGGCGGGGCGGGGGCCGGAGAGTCCGGCCCGGACGGGGCCGGTCGACCGCGTGCGGCGAGCGGACCGACACCCCCGTTCAGGTTGACCGTGACCTCGGCGTCCGAACCGCTCGTAGCCGGCCCGGGAACGACAGCCGGCCCCGGAACGACAGCCGGCCCCGGAACGACCGGAGGTACGGGAGCCGGCGCGGGAACGGTCGGCGGCGCGGTCGCCGGGGCCGGGACGACGGGCAGGTCCCGGGACTCCAGGATCACCCCCTCTATCACGATGGGCGTGAACCCCCGGCGTGCTGCCGGCGGCCCGGAGACCGGCTCGGCGGACGACAGTGACAGTTCCTCCGCCTCGACCGGCATCGACCCGGTCGAGGCTGCCGCACCGGCGAACGAGTCGGTCGAGGGCCGGGGCTGCCGCACGTCGGACGGGCCGTCCGGGGTCCGCGGCCGGCGGGGCAGGGACTGGGCGGCCTCTGCCGCCGACGGTCCGACCCCGAACGCCCGGGTCGGCTCCTCGGCCAACGGGCCGACCCGGAAGGCCCGGGTCGGTTCCTCGGCCATCGGGTCCACCCGGCGGCCGGCGGTCGCCGTGCCGTTGCCGTTGCCGTCGCCGGGGGCGGACCGGGTGGGCGGAACGGGCGGACCGGCGACCCGGAACGCCCGGGTGGCCTCGTCCTCGGCCGGCTGCGCGGGTGCCGGGCGTCGCCGGGGAAACGGCTGGCCGCCCAGACCGGGCCGGGCCGGCGGGTTGGCCCGCTCACCCGACCGCAGGGGATTCTCCCGTGGTGACCGGGAGGCGCCCCGGGCGGTGGACGGTTCGAAGAACGAGGCACGCCCGTTGGCCGGACCGGTGGGCTCCTCACCCAGTAACCGGCGGCGGGGGACCGTCGTCGGCCTGCCGGCGGTGGCCTGACCGGGCGTTGCGGCGGGGTCGGGGGAACCGGTGCCGACGGACCGACCGTCGACGGGTGGTCCCCCAGGGGCGTCGAGCGGACGGGCACCGGGTGCGACGACCGGACGACCCCGTTCGTCGGTCAGGGCCGTACCCCCCACCGTCCGGGTGACACCCCCCGTAGGCGGCACGGCGGTGGACGGCGGGACCGGCCGGGACGGGGCCCAGCCGGCGGGGCTGGCGGAGAGGTCGGCGGTCGGCTCGACGTCGGACGTCCCGTCGACCCAGGTCCGGCCCGGCGTCTGTTCGCGTTCCGACCGGGACCGCGCACCCGGGGTGCGACCGGGCAGCCGGACGTCACCCCGGGAGAGCTGGGAGACGAACCAGGCGGGCAGGTAACCCTCGATCGGCAGGCCGGGGTTCACCGCCAGCCACCACTCGTGGTTGGGCCAGTCGGCGGCCAGTTCGGCGTAGCGGCTGCGGCGGCACGGACCGGCGGATACACCAAGGCAGGCGTGCATCGCCGCGGCCGAGGTGAAGGCCAACACGTGGGTACGGCCACCGGTGGTCCAGGTGCCCCAACCCGTAGGTGCCGCACCGGCGGCGGCCTGGCCGGCAACCGGGAGGAAGACGTCGGCCCCGGCCAGGATCCGGAAGTAGAGTTCCTGATCACCGGCGCGCAGCGCGTCGCGCATCGCCGTCTCGGCCTCGGTAGCCGGCTCCCAGTCGGTCACGGCCACCTCTCCTCCCCGGATCAGGCCACAGGCGTCGCGTACAACCTACAAGGTGAAAACAGGATCACAATGGGCTGGCCACCGGCGGCAGGCACGGCGACCAGCCCGGGGGATAGCATTCCGTCGCGGAGTCGTCACGACACGGAGGCGGTAGATGTCCCGATCCGGCAGTCGACGGGCAATGACCATCCTGACCGCCGCCCTGCTGGCCGCCCCACCGGCGGCCGTCGTGTCGTCGGTCACCCCCGCCCACGCCGCCCCGGCCTGCGCCACGTCGCCCGCGCCGGCCCGGCCGGTCGCCGCCGTCCCCTGGCCCCAGCAACGGTACGCCCCGCAGCGGCTCACCCCGCTGACCACCGGCACCGGCGTCATCGTGGCGGTGATCGACTCGGGTGTCGACCGACGGCATCCCCAGCTGCGGGGCCGGGTGCTCGACGGCGCGGACTTCCTCGACCCGGGTGGCGACGGCACCCGGGACTGCGCCGGCCACGGCACCGGAGTAGCGAGCATCATCGCCGCCGGGGAGGGCGCCGGGGTGGCCTTCCGTGGGCTCGCGTCCGGGGCCCGCATCCTGCCGGTGCGGGTGAGCGAGCAGCAGGTCGTCGAGGGGCGGGAGTCGGGGCGTACGGTCAGCGCCGCCGGTTTCGCCCAAGCCGTCCGTTGGGCGGTGGACCACGAGGCCGACGTGCTCAACCTCTCCGTCGTGCTGTACGCCGACGTCCCCGCCGTGCGGGACGCGATCGACTACGCGGTCCGGCGGGACGTGGTCGTGGTGGCCGCCGCCGGCAACCTGCACGACGGCGGCGACCCGCTGCCCTACCCGGCGGCGTACCCGGGGGTGCTCGGCGTCGGGGCGGTCACCCCGACGGGCGCCCGTGCGCCGTTCTCGCAGATCGGCCCCTACGTCGACCTGGTCGCCCCTGGCAGCGACGTGCTGATGGCCGCACCGGGGCGGGGCCACCAGCGCGCCGAGGGAACCAGTTACGCCGTCCCGTTCGTGGCGGGCACCGCGGCGCTGCTTCGGCAGTACCGGCCGGAACTCGATGCCGGGGAGGTGACCCGCCGGATCGTGGGCACCGCCGATCCGGCGCCGGGCGGGCCACGGGACGGCTACGGGGCCGGGGTGCTCAACCCGTACCGGGCGGTGGTGGAGACCGGCGCCGACCCCCTGCCGGCCGCCCGACCGACGATGGGCCTGCCGGCGGAGCGGGTCGACCCGGAGCTCCTGGCCCGACGGCACCGACGGACGGCGGCCCGGGACCGGGCGCTGCTGGTCGCCGCCGTCACCGGCGGAGCGGTGGCGGTGGCGGTGCTGCTGGCCGTCGTGCTCCCCCGCGGTACCCGCCGCCGCTGGCACCCGGCCGGATCCGCCTGACGGCAACGCCCGACCGATGGGTCGCCGGGCGCTGCCGTCGGACGGTGCCGGTGCCGGTTCACTGGAACAGGCCGACGTTCCGTTTCTCGGTGTTGAGGTAGTCGGCGGCGGAGTCGTCCACCGCGAGTTTGATGTCGCGCAGCATCGCCTGGAGGTCCTGCGAGGCGGAACGCCACCGCGCCTGCCGCTGCTCGTATGCCTGCCGGGCCTCACCGTCCCAGCCGGCGACCAGTGGCGCGGCGTCCCGTTCCAGCTGACCGAGCTGTGAGTCGAGGGTGTTCAGGGCCTTCTGGATGTCCGCGCCGGCCTGGTGCAGCGCGGCGAAGTTGACGACCAGCACACCGTGGTCCATCGGATACTCCTTACCGGGATCTGGTCAGAGCGGCAGGTGGATGCCGCGGTTGGTGCCGGCGACCCGGCCGGCGGCCTCGGTGTCCGAGGCGTCGTACTGCCGGCCTGCGGTGCGGATGGCCGTCGCGGTCTCCCGCAGGGCCCGTTGCAGGGTGGCTTGGTCCTTCCCCCACTGCTGCTTGACCTGCTCGAACGAGCGCCCACCGGCGCCCCGCCAGGCCTGCTGCAACACCTCCAACTCGGCCATCAGGCCGGTCAGCATGGCCTGCAGGGACTGGTCCACCTGCTCGAACTTCGTGGCGGTGTGCTGCATCACCGCAGCCTCTGCCTGGGTCTGGGACACCCGGACGTCACCTCGTCTCCTCGGTCGGAGCCGACCTCGCACCGTCCATTCCGGACGGTCGCCGCCCCCGGCACGGGCCTGGGCGGACATGGTCGGCGAACTCGTCGCTGACGGTAGTCGCACGATCGCGGTTGTGCTACCCCGGCGACATCCCCTGTGGACAACCACAGTGCCACCGGGGTCACGACCACGGTCTCCATCGGACCGACCAGGCCACTACCATGGGTCACGCCGCCGTAGCGTTCAGGTCCAGGCGCCACCGTCCCACCGGACGGAACGGCCCGAACAGGCCCGTACACAGGTATCCCCCGGGCAGTCGGCCACCGGGGCTCGCGGCGGGCGCAACGGCGCGACGGAGGAGGTGCGGTGACGGCGAGCACGACCGATCGGCCGGTCCGGCGTCGACCGCCGCCGGCCCACGGGGCTCCGCACCGGGCCCGCCCGGGTTCCGCCGTACGCCCGGGTCAGGTGGTCGCCGCGCAGGTCGCGATGGCGTTGCCGGTGGCCGCGTACGGTCACGGGCCCGGTGCGGCCGCGCTCGCCGCTGTCGGGGCGGTCGTGCTGGCCGGTCTCGGTTGGGGGCGCTGGCGTGGGCGGTGGCTCTTCGACTGGTGGGGTGCCGCCACCGGCTACGCCACCCGACGGCGCGGGCTACCCACCGACGCCACCCCGGCGGCCCTGCTGGGTCTGGTGCTCCCCGACGCCGTGCTGGGCTCGGTGGAGCTGACCGCAGGCCCGACGGGGGTGGTCGACGACGCCGCCGGGTTGACCGTCCTGCTCGACCTCGGCGACCCGGGTGACCTGCTCGGCGACCGGTCGCACCCGCTGCCCGCCCCCGGCACGCTGCTGCCGCCGGCCGGGGCCGAACAACCGCCTGTGCGGGTGCAGTTGCTGCTGCACGCCATGCCCGCGCCGGCGGCGGGGGTGTCCGGCACGGCCGGGACGTCGTACCGGCAGTTGACCGAGGGGCGGCTGCCGGGGCAGGAGCGGGCCCTGCTCGCGGTCCGCGTGCTGCGGGCGCCCGGCTGGTCCGACGCCGACCTGCGCCGGGCGCTCGCCGGCACGGTGCGGCGGATCGTCCGCCGGGTCGGACCGATGCCGGCCAGGCCGCTCGGTGAGCATGCCGCGCTGCGGGTGCTGTGCGAACTGGCCCACCACGACGGCGGACGACCGGTCCGGGAGACCTGGTCGATGCTGCGCACCGGCGACCTGTGCCAGGCGACCTTCCGGTTGGTCAGTTGGCCGGACGCCCGGGTCGATCCGGGCCGCCGGCTGGTGGCCCGGTTGCTGGCCCTGCCGGCGACCGCCACCAGCGTGTCGCTCTGCGTCGGCCCGCGTACCGGCGGCGGCACCGCGCCGCCACCGGCCGAGCTGACGGTACGGCTGGCCACCCCGACGCCGGCCGAGCTGGAACTCGCCGCCGAGGGGTTGTGCCGGCTCGTCGCCGATGCCGGTGGGGAACTGTGCCGGCTCGACGGCGCGCACCTGCCCGGCCTGGCTGCCACGTTGCCGTTGGCGGTACCCGCGGTGGCGGAGGTGACCGCGCCGGAGGCAGACCCACCGGAGCTGACCCTGGACGGGGCCGGGCTGATGGTGGGGGCCAACCGGCACGGCGGCGCGGTGACCGTCCGGCTGTTCCGCGCGGAGGGCACCCGGCTGGTGCTGGTCGGCGGGCTGGCGGCGGCGCAACTGCTGGTGCTGCGGGCGCTGGCGCTGGGTGCCGGGGTCGTCGTGCAGACCGGTCGGCCCCGCGCCTGGGAACCGTTCGTCCGGGGGGTCGGCGGTCAGCAGGGCGGGGTCGCGGTGGTCCCGACCGGTCGGGCGGTGGGCGCGGGCTCGCCGCTGCGGCCACTGCTGGTGGTGAGCGACGCGGGTACCCCGGTGGGCGAGCCGGCGCCGGGGGTGGGCTGGGTGTCCACCCTGGTGGTCCGGGACGAACTGACCCCGACGGACGTCGACACCCTGGGCCGGGCCGACCTGGCGGTGCTGCAGCCCCTCGACCCGGCGGAGGCCGCCCTGGCGGGCACGGCGCTGGGGTTGGGCGGTTCGGCGGAGTGGCTGACCCGGGTCCGGGCCGACATGGTCGCGGTGGTCAACCGTCGGGCGCTGCGGTGGGCGCTACTCTCGCCCACCCCGATCGAGTCGCAACTGGTCGGCCGCCCCGGTCGCCGCTGAGGGGAGCGACCACGGGCGCCGGCCGGCGGAGCAGCAGCCGACCGGGTGGGCGGCACGGATCGGGAGGCCATGATGGGTTCCCCGGGTGGACCGCTCGTGGCACGATCCCGGCCATGGATTTCCTGAAGGGTCTTCTGATCAGGTTGGGCTCCACGGCGGTGGCCTTCTGGCTGGCGACACTGCTCATCCCGGGTATCACGCTCGACACCGACTCGGCCGGCGAGGCGATCGTCACGCTGGTGCTGGTGTCGGTGATCTTCGGGGTGGTCAACGCGGTGCTCCAGCCGATCATCAAGACCGTCGGCTGCGGTTTCTACCTGCTCACCCTCGGGTTGATCGCCCTGGTCGTCAACGGTCTGCTGTTCCTGCTCACCAGCTGGATCGCCGACCAGGCGGACCTGCCGTTCCACGTGGACGGGTTCTGGCCGGAGGCGGTGCTCGGCGCGCTCCTCGTCGGCATCGTTACCTGGATTCTCGGGGCCGTCCTCGACCGCGACTGATCGGTTCCCGGCCACCGCCCCGACCGACAGCGGCATGGCGGTGGCCACCCGCCGGGTCAGGCCGCCCGCAGACGCCACCCGCTGCGAAGCCCACGCCCACCGGGTGGAGGCCCGCCACCGGGTGGGAACTGCCGTTGCCACCGGCCCCGGCTGGGCTAGCGTGGCGGCGTGTTCTCCGTGACCCACCCCGACGGCTATCAGCTCAGCACCGACCCGGAGCGGATCGACCGGGACCGGGTGCACCACTGGCTCTCCACCGACGCCTACTGGGCGCGCGGTCGCAGTCGGGAGACGACGGACCGGTCCTTCGCCGGGTCCATCCCGTACGGCGTCTACCGTCCGGAGGACGGCACGCAGGTCGCCGTCGCGCGGGTGATCACCGACCGGGCCACCTTCGGCTGGCTCTGCGACGTCTACGTCGCGCCCGAGGTGCGTGGGCGCGGGTTGGGCACCTGGCTGGCCGGTGCGGTCCGCGACCACCTCGCCTCCCTCGGCGTACGACGGATCGCGTTGGCGACCCACGACGCCCACGGGGTGTACGCGAAGCTGGGTTTCACCCCGGTGCCGGCGGAGCGGTGGATGGAGTGGGTGACCGGCCGGTGACCCCGCTCACCGGAAAGGAACCGAAGCCGACTGCACCCCTTACGGTGGGGGCGTGACTCCGCTGCGGCTCGGCTATCTCTACGGCGTCGGCGCGTACCTTGTCTGGGGTTTCTTCCCGATCTACCTGAAGCTGCTCCGCCCGGCGGGGCCGGTGGAGATCCTGGCCCACCGGATCATCTGGTCGGTGCTCTTCGTCGCGCTGCTGCTCGCCGCCCTGCGCAACGTCGGCTTCCTGCGGTCACTGGCCCGTCGCCCCCGGACGTTGGCCGGGATCGCCGTCGCGGCGGCGCTGATCGCGGTGAACTGGGGCACCTACATCTACGGGGTGAACTCCGACCGGGTGGTGGAGACCGCGCTCGGTTACTTCATCAACCCGCTGGTGTCGGTGCTGCTCGGCGTGTTCGTGCTGCGGGAGCGGCTGCGCCCGGCGCAGTGGACGGCGCTCGGGGTGGGTGCGGCGGCGGTCGCGGTGCTCACCGTCGACTACGGCCGGCTGCCCTACCTGGCGTTGACCCTGGCGGTCAGCTTCGCCGGGTACGGGCTGGCCAAGAAGCGGCTCGGGTTGCCGGCGGCGGAGGGGTTGTTCGTCGAGTCGGCGGTGCTGGCGCTGCCCGCCCTGGCCTACCTGGGCTGGCTGGCGAGCCGGGGCGACTCGACGTTCGGGCAGGTCTCGGCCGGGCACACCGCGTTGCTGGTGGCGGCCGGGGCGGCGACCGCCGTACCGCTGCTGCTCTTCGCGGGCGCGGCCAACCGGCTGCCGCTGACCGCCCTCGGCATGCTGCAGTACGTGGCACCGATCCTCCAGCTCGGCTGCGGCGTGCTGATCTTCCACGAGCCGATGCCCCCGGCCCGGCTGGCCGGCTTCACCCTGGTCTGGCTGGCCCTGCTGATCTTCACCCTGGACGCGGTGCGGCACGGCCGGCGTACCCGGGCCGTGGCCCGCGCCGCTGCCCGGCTGCCCGTCACCACCCACTGAGCGCCCCGGTCCGCCGGGCGGACGGCCCGGGCACCCCGACGGGGCCAGCACGCACCCGGATCAGCGGACGTCGTAGCTGAGGACCATGGTCCCGTCGGAGCGCAGCAGTTCGAAGCGGACCAGCTCGGCGTCGGTGAACCGGGTCGCGCCGCGCAGGTTCACGTCGTCGCCGGGGGCGGCCAGCCACGAGGCGATCTGCTCCGTCGCGTCGTCCGGGCCGCGCGCCAGCAGCCGGAACGTGTACGCCTTGCCGTAGTCGGCCGTCGCGTCGTACCCGCAGTGCATGGTGACCTCGGTGCCCCACTTGGTGCCCCGCAACCCGATCTCCGCGTGCACCGCCGGGGTCTTGGCGGCAACGGGTGCCATGGCGACCATCCGCACCGCCTGGACGGTCGGCGCGGGCGGGGTGGGCGGGCGCAGGGCGGTCGCCCCGCCGAAGCCCAGCACGAGGGCGAACGCGGCGGCGACGAGCGCGGTCACGGCGTACCGTCGGCGGTTGCCGGTGCGCTCGCGGCGGCGGCGGTCCCGTGCGGTGGCGATCAGGTCGGGCACCCGGCTGATCTCCGGCGGCGGCGGGAGGAACTCCTCAAGCGTGGTCGGGTCGAGCCGGCCCAGCAGGCCCGGCAGCACGGCGACCTCGGCCACCGCCTCCCGGCACGCCGCGCAGCCGGCCAGGTGCCGCTCGTACGCGGCCCGGTCGGCGGGAGCGAGCGCACCCAGCACGTACGCGCCGTCGTCGTGTGCGAACTCGCAGCGGGTCATCCGGTCACCCCCATCTCGGCCAGGGCCAACCGCAGTGAACGCAGCGCGTAGTGGGTGCGGGACTTGACCGTCCCCGCCGGGACCCCCAGCCGGGCCGCCGCCTCGGCCACCGAACGACCCTGGTAGAAGCACTCGACCAGCACCTCCCGGTGGGTGGGGCTGAGTCGGCTCAGCGCCTCGGCGATGGTCCAGGCCTCCACCGCGCGCTCCGCTTCGTCAACCGTCTCCGGTGGCTCGGGCAGGTCGTCGGTGAACACCTCGCCGACCCGGGTCGACCGCCGCCGCCAGGCGTCGATCGCCAGGTTCCGGGCGGTCGTGAAGAGCCAGGCGCGGACCGAGCCGCGTCGCGGGTCCAGCGACTCGGGGTGCCGCCAGGCCCGCAGCAGGGTCTCCTGCACCAGGTCCTCGGCCCGGGTGCGGTCCCCGTTGACCAGCCGCAACGCGTGCGTGTAGAGCGCCTCGGCATGCTCGTCGTGCAGGGCGCGCAGCAGTTGGGCGTCGTGGTCGCTGATGGTGATCCCCTCGCTTCCCGCGCGACGAGTCCGGCGAGTGTGTCCGCCCGTTACTACGGGTCGTGACCCCGATCGGTTCACCGGTCACTGCTGTTCACATCCGGTTCACACCGAGTCCGGTGCCCGCTCATCCCGTCCTGGCAGCGTCCGCCCGGTACGCACGTCGAGCAGGTGAGAACGGCGTGCCACCGACCTGCTTCCAGGAGGCTCCTTCCCATGAGCGACCGTCCCCGGCTGCTCCCGCTGCTCGGTGCCAACCGGCACGGCAGCCGCGATGCGATGACCTGTCTGTACCGCTGCGGCAACGCCTGCGACCACCCGGTGCCCAACACCTCCGACAACACCTACTTCGGCGACCTGGTCGAGGGCGAGGTCTCCCGCCGGGGCGTGGTCCGGGCGGGTGCCGTGGGCGCCCTGGTGCTCGGCTTCGGCGGTGCCGCCGCCGGCGCGCTGGCCGGCGCCGTCCCCGCCGCCGCCGCGCCGGCCACCCCCGTGGTGCCGGAGGTCGGCAACCCGACCGCGCCGCAGCGCGGCGTCGGCAGCGGGGCGCTCACCTTCAAGCCGATCCCGCCGAACCAGCTCGACACCCTGGTCGTCCCCAACGGGTACGACCACAGCGTGGTCATCCGCTGGGGCGACCCGGTACTGCCCGGCGCGCCCCGGTTCGACCTGCGCGGGCAGACCGCCGCCGCCCAGGCCAAGCAGTTCGGCTACAACAACGACTTCGTCGGGGTGCTGCCGCTGGACCGGCGGGGCAGGCGGGCGCTGCTCGTGGTCAACCACGAGTACACCAACGAGGACCTGATGTTCCCGGGCTTCACCGGCCTGGACAACCTCACGGTCGAGCAGTTGCGCACCGCGATGGCCGCGCACGGCATGTCCGTGGTGGAGCTGGAGCGGGTGGACGGCACCGGGCAGTGGCGACCGGTGGGCCAGGGTCGCCGGCCGTACAACAGGCGGGTCACCGCGCTGGCCACGAAGTTCGAGCTGACCGGTCCGGCCGCCGGCTCGGCCTGGCTGCGTACCGCAGCCGACCCGAAGGGCCGTACGGTGGTCGGGACGCTCAACAACTGCGCCGGCGGGGTCACCCCCTGGGGGACGGTGCTCTCCGGCGAGGAGAACTTCAACCAGTACTTCGTCGGCGCGGACGCGGCGCCCGCCGAGCTGAAGCCGAAGTTCGACAGGTACGGCATCACCACCACCGCCCGCTACCCGAGCGGCAGCCGCAAGTGGGAGCGGGCCGACGAGCGGTTCGACCTGGCGAAGCACCCCCACGAGGCGCACCGGTTCGGGTGGATCGTGGAGATCGACCCGTTCGACCCGGAGAGCCGCCCGCGCAAGCACACCGCGCTGGGCCGGTTCAAGCACGAGGGCGCCAACGTGATCGTGGCCCGCGACGGGCGGGTGGTCGCGTACATGGGTGACGACGAGCGCTTCGACTACCTCTACAAGTTCGTCTCGGACAAGAAGTTCATGCCGGGCGACTCCTGGGTGGCCCGCAAGAACAACCTGACCCTGCTGGAGTCGGGCACCCTCTACGTGGCGCAGTTCGCCCAGACCAGCGCCGCCGAGATCGACGGCTCGGGAAAGCTGCCCGCCGACGGCGCGTTCAACGGCTCCGGCCGATGGATCAGGCTGGTCAGCGGCAACCGCTCGTACGTCGACGGGATGACCGCCGCCGACGTGCTCACCTTCACCCGGCTCGCCGGCGACAAGGTCGGCGCGACCAAGATGGACCGGCCGGAGGACGTCGAGCCGAGCCTGCTCACCGGCAAGGTGTACGTGGCGCTGACCAACAACTCCGACCGGGGCAAGGCCGGCAAGCCGGCCGCCGACGAGATCAACCCGCGCAACCTCAACAAGCACGGGCAGATCCTGGAGCTGGTCGAGGACCGGGGCGACAACACCTCGGAGTCCTTCGCCTGGTCGCTGCCGATCGTCGCCGGTGACCCGACCGACCCGTCGACCTACTTCGCCGGGTACGACAAGACCAAGGTCTCCCCGATCTCCTGCCCGGACAACGTCGCCTTCGACGCTACCGGCAACCTCTGGATCTCCACCGACGGCAACGCGCTGGGCAGCAACGACGGCCTCTTCGCCACCGCCGTCGAGGGGCCGGAGCGGGGGCACCTCAAGCAGTTCCTCACCGTGCCGCTGGGTGCGGAGACGTGCGGGCCGTTCATCACCGGCGACAACCGGTCGGTGTTCGTGGCCGTGCAGCACCCGGGCGAGATCACCGGTGCGTCGGTGGAGAAGCCGGCGTCGACCTGGCCGGACGGCGACTACGCCAAGCCGGGCGTGGTGGTCACCTGGCGGCTCGACGGCGGCCCGATCGGCAGCTGACGTACCTCTCCCGGGTCGGTCCACCGCCGGACCGGCCGCGAAGGCCCTCTTCCGCTTCGGTCCGGGAGGGGGCCTTCGCCCGGGTGGGGCGGGTCAGACGTCGGCGGCGATGCCGTCGGCGACGGCACGGGCGGCGGTGAGCAGCTTGGCCCGCACCACCCGGGCCGAGGTCATCATCTCGCTGGCCGGCAACGCGCAGGCAAGCACCACCCGCCGTTCCATGTCCTTGTCCGGGGTGACCAGGACGGCGGCACAGGCCACCCCCTGCCGGAACTGGCCCAGCTCCAGCTGCATCCCCCGGCGGTCACCGGCGGCCAGGTCAGCCTCGAACGCCTCGGGGCTGGTCAGGGTGGCGGTGGTGAACGGCCGCATGCCGTAGTCGCGCAGGTAACGGAAACGCTGCTCGGTGGTGAGGGTGGCCAGCAGCGCCTTACCCAGGGCGGTGGCGTGTGCGCCCTCGTCGAAACCGGGGACCATGTCCTCCAGGTAGGGCGAGCGGATCCCCTCGGCGGTCGCGGTGATCGCCACCTGGCCGCCGACGAACCGGCCCAGGTAGTGACTCCATCCGGTCTCCACGGCGGCCCGCCGGAGCGACTCCCCGACGGCGGCCGGCCCGCGGAACGCGGTGACCAGTTCGCGGTACCGGTCGGCGATCTCCAGGCCGACGATGTAGGTGCCGTCCTCCCGCCGGATCACGTAACCCTCGTAGGCCAGGGTGCGGACCAGGTGGTAGGTGGTGGCGACGGTCAGCTCGCAGCGCCGGGCGATCTGCTTGACGGTCAGACCCTTCGGGGCACGACCGACCGACTCGAGCACGCGTAGCGCGCGGGAGACACTTCGGATCAGGTCCGAAGGTTCCGCCAGGGGGTCACGCACAACCACCTCCGCAGCCGGGGATTACACCATATGAAAAACCAGCCCGAGACGGAACGCCCGATCGGGTGGAGGATGCCAGATCAGGCGGTATACGGCGGGTCACTCGGCGACACGCCGGGAGATGTCCGGAAGTCGACTCGCGTAGGTTGATCCCACGATGACCGACACCGTGCTCAGCCCCTCGCCGAGCCGACCGCCCGTACGCCCCCTGCGGGCCGGTGGCGGAGCGGTCGCCACCACCATCGCCAGCGTCCTGCCGGTCTTCCTGGTCGGCGGGCTCGCCGTGCAGATGGGGGACGACCTGGGCTTCTCCCCCGCCGGGTTGGGGCTGGCCGTGTCGGTCTACTTCGGCGTCAGCGCACTCGCCTCGATGCCGTCCGGCCGGTTGGTGGAACGGGTCGGCCCGGCCGTGGTGGCCCGGGTCGCCATCGGGCTCGCCGCCGGTTGCCTGCTCGCCATCGCCGGGCTGGCCCGGTCGTACCCGGTGCTTGTCGGCCTGCTCGCGCTGAGCGCCACGGCGAACGCACTGGGCCAACTGGCCAGCAACGCCGCGCTGGCCCGGCACGTGCCCGCCCGGCGGCAGGGCCTGTCGTTCGGGGTGAAGCAGGCCGCCGTCCCCGCCTCCACGCTGCTGGCCGGGGCGGCGGTGCCGGTGATCGCCCTCACCGCCGGGTGGCGCTGGGCGTTCGTGGCCGCCGCCGCGGCCGCACTTGCCGCGCTGCCGGCCGTACCGCCGGGGGTGGCCGGACCGGTGCGGCAGCGCGCGGCGGGGCGCGGTGGCGGGGCCACAGCGGCGCTGGTGGTGGTCGGGTTGGCCGCCGCCCTCGCGGCGGGGGCCGCCAACGCGCTGGGCACGTTCGTGGTCGACTCGTCGGTGCACCAGGGGCTGGCCCCCGGCCCGGCCGGGTTGGTGCTCACCCTGGGCGGCGCGGTCTGCGTGGCCGCCCGGATCGGCGTCGGCTGGCTCGCCGACCGGCGCGACACCGGTCACGTGGCGCTGATCGCCGCGATGCTCGTGGTCGGGGCGGTCGGGCTGGGGCTGCTGGCGGGGGCGGGGGCGGTGCCGTTGACCGTCGGGGTGGTGCTCGGCTTCGGGCTGGGCTGGGCCTGGCCGGGGCTGCTGAACTTCGCTGTGGTCCGGCTGCACCCGCAGGCCCCGGCCGCCGCCACCTCGATCACCCAGACCGGGGTGTACGCCGGCGGCTGCGTCGGCCCGCTCGGCCTGGGCGCGCTCGCCGGGGCCAACGGTTACCCGGCGATGTGGCTGGCCGCCGCGGTCGCCATGGTGCTGTCCGCCGTCCTGATGCTCACCGGCAGCCGGCTGCTCACCCGTTCCGCCGCCGCCTGACGCGCCATGCTCGGGGGCCGGCGACGCACCGGTCAGCTGGTGCGGTCGGCGATGTAGTCGCAGAGGGATTCGAGCGCCCGCCGGGCCGGGTTCTGCGGGAGCGGGGCCAGCTGCGCGCGGGCCTCCTCGGCATAGCTCCGGACGGTCTCCCGGGCCCGCTTGAGCGCGGGGGACTCCCGGAGCAGGCCGAGCGCCTCGGCGTGCAGCGCGTCGTCGACGAGCGGGCCGGTGGCCAGGATCTCCCGCAGCCGCACCGACGCCGCGTCGGAGTCGTCACCGGCCAGCGCGTAGAGCACCGGCAGGGTCGGCACCCCCTCCCGCAGGTCGGTGCCGGGTGTCTTGCCCGACTGTGTCGACTCGGAAGCGATGTCGAGCAGGTCGTCGGAGAGCTGGAAGGCCACCCCGATGGTCTCCCCGTAGCCGGCGAGGGCCTCGGTGTGCGCCTCGGACGCCCCGCCGAACATGCCGCCGAAGCGGGCCGAGGTGGCGATCAGCGAACCCGTCTTGTCGGCGATCACCCGCAGGTAGTGGTCGACCGGGTCCTCCGCGCGGGGGCCGACGGTCTCGGCGATCTGACCGTGCACCAGCCGGGCGAAGGTGCGGGCCTGGAGGCGGACCGCCACCGGCCCCAGGTCGGCGGCGATGTCGGCGGCCCGCGCGAAGAGGTAGTCGCCGACCAGGATGGCCACCGAGTTGGTCCAGCGGGAGTTGGCGCTCGGGGCGCCCCGCCGCACGGCCGCCTCGTCCATCACGTCGTCGTGGTAGAGGGTGGCCAGGTGGGTGAGCTCCATCACCACCGCGGCCGGCACCACCTGCGGGCCCGCCGGGTCACCGAACTGCGCTCCCAGGGCCACCAGCAGCGGGCGGAAGCGCTTGCCGCCCGCTTCGACCAGGTGCCGGGCCGCCTCGGTGACGAGCGGATCGGCGCTGGACACGCTGGCCCGCAGCTCCACCTCGACGTCGTCGAGCAGGCCCAGCACGGACGCCTCGACCCGCGGATCGGCCAGGTGCACGCCGAGCGCGCCGATCTGACCCGTACCCGCCCGGCCCCGACGACCGCCGGAGCCGACGCCGCCTGACCGTTCCCCCGCCGAAATCACCACACCATCAACCATGCCACACCCGTTCGACCTGCTCCTGCCGGGGGATACGGCCGTGGGGCCGGCACGCCCCCGGCGCGCCGGCCCCACGGCCTGGAGAGAAGATCACCTGACGAATGTCGCAGCGTCCGTCGCCAGGTCGAGCAGGGGCGCCGGCAGCACGCCGAGGATCAGCGTGGCCGCCACCCCGATCATCAGCGCGGTGGCGGTCAGCCCACCCGGCACCGCGATGGTCGGGGTGGTCTCACCTGGCTCGGAGAGCCACATCATCACCACCACCCGCAGGTACGGGAAGGCAAGCACCATGCTGGTCAGCACGCCCGCCACCACAAGCCAGGCGTGCCCGCTCTCCAGCGCCGGGCCGAAGACCGCGAACTTGCTCATGAAGCCGCTGGTCAACGGGATGCCGGCGAAGGCCAGCAGGATGAAGGTGAACACCCCGGCGTAGAACGGCGAGCGGCGGCCCAGCCCGGCCCACCGGGACAGGTGGGTGGCCTCCCCGTCGGCGTCCCGGACCAGGGTCACCACGGCGAACGCGGCGAGCACCGAGAAGCCGTACGCGGCCAGGTAGAACATCGTGCCGGAGACGCCCGCACCGGTCGGGGCGAGCACCCCGACCAGCAGGTATCCGGCGTTGGCGATCGACGAGTACGCCAGCAGGCGCTTGATGTCGGTCTGGGTGACCGCCAGCACCGCGCCGACCAGCATGGTGAGCACCGCCACCACCCCGAGGACCGGGGTGAAGTCCCAGGCGGCCCGGTCGAACGCCACGTGGAAGACCCGCAGCAGGGCGCCGAACGCGGCGACCTTCGTGCAGGCCGCCATGAAGCCGGTGACCGGCGTCGGCGCGCCCTGGTAGACGTCCGGGGTCCAGACGTGGAACGGGGCGGCGGCGGCCTTGAACAGCAGGCCGATGGCGATCAGCGCCATTCCGGCGTAGAGCAGCACGTCGCTGGCCGGGGACTCGCTCACCGCGGCGTGCACGGTGGCGAAGTCGACCCCGGCCGAGCGGCCCGGGATGCCGGCGGTGAAGCCGTACACCAGGGCCACCCCGAACAGGAAGAACGCCGAGGCGTACGCGCCGAGCAGGAAGTACTTCATCGCCGCTTCCTGGCTGAGCAGCCGCCGGCGACGGGCCAGCGCGCAGAGCAGGTAGAGCGGCAGGGAGAAGACCTCCAGCGCGATGAACATGGTCAGCAGGTCGTTCGCCGCCACGAAGATCAGCATGCCGCCGATCGCGAAGCTGGTCAGCGGGTAGACCTCGGTCGCCCCGTTGCGTCCCTCGGCCTGCTGCCTGTCGTCGGCCGACTCGGCGGTCACCGCGGCCTGGGCGACGAACGCCCCGCCGCGCTCCACCGAGCGCTCGCCGATCAGCAGCAGCGCCATCGCGGCGAGCACCAGGATGGTGCCCTGGAGGAACAGGGTGGGACCGTCCACAGCCAACGCCCCGCCCGCCGTGACCAGCCGCACGTCGGCGTTGAGCACCACCAGCACGAGTGCGGCGAGCACCGCCAGCAGGGACAGCGTCAGCTGCACGAGGTGCCGGCGGCGGCGCGGCACGAACGCCTCCACCAGGACGCCCAGCAGGGCCACCCCGAGCATGATCAGGATCGGGGCGATCGCCGGGTAGTCGATCGACGGCAACTTGAGCTCGGTCATCGCAGATGCCGCCTTTCGCTCGCGACTGCGGGGCTCACTCGCAGCGCTCGTCCACTCCTCGCGCTCACTGTGCAGCCTCCTGGACGCTGCCGACCTCAGGGGCGGGATCGGTCTTGCCGACGTCCTGCATGGTCGCCTGGACGGCGGGGTTGATCACATCGGTGACCGGCTTGGGATAGAAGCCGAGCAGCACGATCAGGGCGATCAGCGGGGCGACCACCGCCTTCTCGCGCAGGGTGAGGTCCCGGTGCATCGCCTTGACCTCGGTCAGCTCCGGGTTGAGCGTCCCCTGGGTGGTGCGCTGCACCATCCACAGCACGTACGCCGCCGCCAGGATGATGCCCAGGGTGGCGATCACCGCGACCGGCTTGTTCACCGTGAAGGTGCCGATCAGCACCAGGAACTCGGAGACGAACGGCGCGGTGCCGGGCAGCGCCAGCGACGCCAGACCGGCGAAGAAGAGCACCCCGGCCAGCAGCGGCACCAGTTTGCCCGCCCCGCCGAAGTCGGAGATCAGCGACGAGCCCCGGCGGGCGATGAGCATCCCGACCACCAGGAAGAGCAGGCCGGTGGCGAGCCCGTGGTTGAGCATGTAGAGCACCGCGCCGGTGCCCGCCTGGGTGGTGAAGGCGAAGATGCCGACCCCGATGAACCCGAAGTGCGCGATCGAGGTGTACGACACCAGCCGCTTCAGGTCGGACTGACCGACGGCGAGCAGCGCGGCGTAGAGGATGCCGATCAGGCCCAACGCCAGCGCCCACGGGGCGAACCACTTCGACGCCTCCGGGAACAGCGGCAGGCAGTAGCGCAGGATGCCGAAGGTGCCGACCTTGTCCAGCACCCCGACCAGCAGCGCGGCGGCGCCCGCCGGGGCGGCCCGACCGGCGTCCGGCAGCCAGGTGTGGAACGGGAAGAACGGCGCCTTGATCGCGAAGGCGAGGAAGAAGCCGAGGAACAGCCAACGCTCGGTGCCGGTGGAGATGTCCACCTGGGTCAGCGTCTGCCAGTCGAAGGTCTTCCCGCCGACCACCCACAGGCCGATCACCGCGGCCAGCATGAACAGGCCGCCGACCAGGGAGTAGAGGAAGAACTTCACCGCCGCGTACTGCCGCTGGTGGCCGCCGTAGCTGCCGATCAGGAAGTACATCGGCACCAGCATGACCTCGAAGAACACGTAGAACAGGAAGACGTCGGCGGCGGCGAAGACGCCGATCATCGTGGATTCGAGGACGAGCAGCAGGGCGAAGTAGGCAGGCACCGAGCGCTTCGACGCGTCGGCGTCGTGCCAGGACGCCAGGATCACCAGCGGCACCAGCACCGCGATCAGCATCAGCATGACCAGCGCGATGCCGTCGACGGCGAAGGTGAAGTTGACGTCCCAGGTGGGGATCCACGGGTACGACTCACGGAACTGGAGCCGGTCGCCGTCGGCCTGGAACGAAACCCACATCACCACCGAGAGCGCCAGCACCAGCAGCGACCAGCCGAACGCCACCTGCTTGGCCAGGTCGGGCCGGCGACGCGGCAGGAAGGCCACGACCAGGGCGCCGACCAGCGGCGCCACGGTCAGCACCGAGAGGAACGGGAAGTTGGACATTATGCGGCCTTACCTCCGTCGTGGATGCGGGGTCCGCCGGCGGGGGCGGTCGCATTGAGGTCGATCACGCCAGCCACCCCGCCTGCACTGCCAGGAACGCCGCCACCACGAGCAGCGCGCCGGTCAGGATCGAGGTCGCATACGACCGGACGAAGCCGGTCTGCCACCGCCGGAGCCGGCCCGAACCGCCCCCGATCCCGGCGGCCAGGCCGTTGACCAGCCCGTCGACGCCCCGGTTGTCCAGGAAGACAAGCGCCCGGGTGAGGAAGATGCCCGGCTTCTCGAAGACCACCTCGTTGAAGGCGTCCGTGTAGAGGTTGCGCCGGGCCGCGGTGACGACCACCCCGGCCGGCTGCGGCGCGAGGGCAGTGCCGTTGCGGAACAGCGCCCAGGCCAGCCCGGCACCGAGCACCGTCACCACAAGCGACAGCGTGGTGAGCAGCCAGTGCGGCAGCACCGCGGCGTGCTCCGTGTGCTCGCCGCCCAGCCCGGCGGTGGCGGTCAGCCAGTCCGGTACGGAGGTGGCGAGCAGGAACCCGGCGCCGACCGAGCCGACCGCCAGCAGGATCAGCGGGATGGTCATCAGCTTCGGCGACTCGTGCGGGTGCGCGATGTCCTCGGTCCACCGCTTCGGGCCGTGGAAGGTCAGCACGAACAGCCGGGTCATGTAGAACGCGGTCAACCCCGCGCCGAGCAGCGCCGCCCCGCCGAACAGCCAGGCCGTCCAGCCCTCCCGCTCGAACGCGGCCACGATGATCGGCTCCTTGGAGAAGAAGCCGGAGAACGGGAACATGCCGATGATGGCGAGCCAGCCCATCATGAAGGTGATCCAGGTGATCTTCATGTACTTCGACAGCCCGCCGAAACGGCGGATGTCCACCTGGTCGTTCATGCCGTGCATGACCGAGCCGGCACCGAGGAACATGTTGGCCTTGAAGAAGCCGTGCGCCAGCAGGTGCACGATGGCCAGCGCGTACGCCGCGCCGCCGAGGCCGACACCGAGGAACATGTAACCGATCTGGCTGACGGTCGACCAGGCCAGCACCCGCTTGATGTCGTCCTTGGCCGCGCCGATGATGCAGCCCATCAGCAGGGTCAGCGCGCCGACGCTCACCACCACGAGCTGGAGGGTCTCGTTGGCCGAGAAGATCGGGTTGGACCGGGCGATCAGGTAGACGCCCGCGGTGACCATGGTGGCCGCGTGGATCAGCGCCGACACCGGCGTCGGGCCCTCCATCGCGTCCGGCAACCACGCCTGGAGCGGGAACTGACCGGACTTGCCGGCCGCCCCGAGCAGCAGCAGCAGGCCCAGCACCAGCACCGTGCCGCTGGCCAGCCCGCCGACGCCGGTGAAGACCTCGTCGTACTGGGTGGTGCCGAGGGTGGCGAACAGGATGAAGATGCCGATCGCCAGGCCGGCGTCGCCGACCCGGTTCATCAGGAACGCCTTCTTGCCGGCGGTGGCCGCGCTCGGCCGCCCGTACCAGAAGGAGATCAGCAGGTACGACGCCAGACCGACGCCCTCCCAGCCGAAGTAGAGCATCACGTAGTTGTTGCCGAGCACCAGCAGCAGCATCGCGGCGACGAAGAGGTTGAAGTACGCGAAGAACCGTCGCCGGCCCTCGTCGTGCGCCATGTACTCCACCGCGTAGAGGTGGATCAGGAAGCCCACCCCGGTGATCAGCAGGACGAAGACCGCGGCCAGCGGGTCGAAGAGCAGACCGAAGTCCACCCGCAGGTTGCCGACCGTGATGAAGTCCCAGAGGCTCAGCTCGACGGACTTGTTCTCCAGCCCGCGCAGCTGGAAGAACGAGGTGAGCCCCAGCACGAACGCGGCACCGATCGCGGCCACGCCCAGCCAGTGCCCCCAGCGGTCGGCCCGCCGGCCGAGCAGCAGCAGGATCGCCGCGCTGACCAACGGGATCGCCACCAGCAGCCAGACGCTGCTCAGCAGGCCGTCCGCCGCCGCGTAGGTGACGGCACCCGCCGGCTCTGCCTGGGCGTACGTCAGAATCTCATCCACCGCAGGGCCCCTTTAGTACTTCAGCAGGTTGGCGTCGTCGACGCTCGCGGAGCGTCGGGTCCGGAAGATCGACATGATGATCGCGAGCCCGACCACGACCTCGGCCGCCGCCACCACCATCACGAAGAACGCCATGATCTGTCCGTTGAGGTCACCGTTGATCCGGCTGAAGGTGACCAGCGTCAGGTTGGCCGCGTTGAGCATCAGCTCGACGCACATGAACAGCACGATCGCGTTGCGCCGTACCAGCACCCCGACCGCGCCGATGGTGAACAGCACCGCCGCCAGGATCAGGTAGTAGTCAGGGCTCACCGGACCGGCCTTTCGTTCGCGACTGCGGGGCTCCGCTTCGCTGCACTCCTCGCGCTCACCGAAACCACTCCGTTCGCGACTGCGGGGCTCCGCTTCGCTGCACTCCTCGCGCTCACCGAAACCACTCCGTTCGCGACTGCGGGGCTCCGCTTCGCTGCACTCCTCGCGCTCACCGTTCCGTCCCCTTCAGGGTGGTTTCCTCGGCGGTCAGCTCGCGCTGGGGCAGGATCGCCGGGGTGCTGCGGTCGGTCAGCCGGCCGTCGGGCAGCCGGGCCGGGGTGGCCACCGAGGAGGAGGTGGCGAAGACACCCGGGCCGGGCTTCGGGCCCGGGTAGTTGCCGGGGCGGAACCGGGCCTTCATGGTGGCGACCTGGTCCATCTTGTCTTCCTTGCGCCGCTCGACGTGGGCCAGCACCATCGCGCCGATCGCCGCCGTGATCAGCAGCGCGGAGGTCAGCTCGAAGGCGAGGACGTACTTGGTGAAGAGCAGCCGGGCGATGCCCTGCACGTTGCCCTCCGCGTTGGCCTGCTCCAGACCGACCGCGGCGACCCCGTTCAGGGCCCGGTAGAGGCCGGTGCCGACCAGCCCGGCGAAGCCGAGCCCGAGCACCACCGCGGCGATCCGCTGACCGCGCAGCGTCTCGATCAGCGAGTCGGAGGCGTCCCGACCGACAAGCATCAGTACGAACAGGAACAGCATCATGATCGCGCCGGTGTAGACGATGATCTGCACCATGCCGATGAACGGCCCGGCCTGCAGGACGTAGAACACGCCGAGGCAGAGCATGGTGAGCACCAGGAAGAGCGCCGAGTGCACGGCGTTGCGCGCCCAGACCATGCCGATCGCGCCGATCAGCGCCAACGGGGCGAGGATCCAGAAGGTGACCTCCTCACCCCCGGTCACCTGGCCCGCCGCGGCGAGCACCGTGGACGTGTTCATGCTCCGGCTCCCTTGCCCGCTGCCGTGCCATCGGCCGCACCGGCCCGCTGGGCCGCCTGCTCGGCACCCGGAAAGGTCACCCCGGGGTGCTCCTCGACCCGGTAGCCGCCGGGCCCCATCGGGGACTGCTCGGCCCCGGCCGAGGTGCCCGGGTTGGTCAGCGCGCCGACGTAGTAGTCCTTCTCGCTGTCACCGAGCCGCATCGGGTGCGGCGGCTGCTCCATGCCTTCGAGCAGCGGAGCGAGCAACTGCTCCTTGGTGAAGATCAGGTCCTGCCGGTTGTCCCGGGCCAGCTCGTACTCGTTGCTCATGGTCAGCGAACGGGTCGGGCAGGCCTCGATGCAGAGCCCGCAGAAGATGCACCGGGCGTAGTTGATCTGGTAGACGCTGGCGTACCGCTCGCCCGGCGAGAAGCGCTGCTCGTCGGTGTTGTCGCCGCCCTCGACGAAGATCGCATCCGCCGGGCAGGCCCAGGCGCACAGCTCGCAGCCGATGCACTTCTCCAGGCCGTCCGGGTGCCGGTTGAGGATGTGCCGCCCGTGGTAGCGCGGCGCCGAGACCGGCGGCTTGAACGGGTAGTCGGTGGTGACGACCTTCCTGAACATGTGCGAGAAGGTGACTCCGAAGCCCTTGAACGTTCCGGTGATCGCGCCCACGTCACACCTCCTTGGAGTCGGAGCCGGTGGCGATGTTGGCCGGCTCCCGCTCGGCGACCACGCGCTTGGTGCGCGGGCTCGGCGGTACCTGTAGATCCAGCGGGGGCAGCGGGAAGCTGCCGTACGGCCGGCTGTCGGCCTGTTCCTGCGGGGTCGGCTTCGGGGTCGGCTTGCGGCTCGGCCAGAGCAGCGTCGCCAGCAGCAGCACGCCCGCGCCGACGGCGGTGGCGAGCAGCCGGTCCCGCGACTGCCAGTCCTCGATGGAGCGCAGCCCGGCCAGGACCAGGATCCAGACCAGGTTGATCGGGAGCAGCACCTTCCAGCCGAAGCGCATGAACTGGTCGTAGCGCAGCCGGGGCAGGGTGCCCCGGAGCCAGACGAAGACGAAGACCAGCAGCAGCACCTTGCCGAAGAACCAGAGCATCGGCCACCAACCGGTGTTGGCGTCCGCCCACAGCGTGATCGGCCAGGGGGCCCGCCAGCCACCTAGGAACAGCGTCGTGGTGACCGCGGACATGGTCACCATGGCGACGTACTCGGAGAGCATGAAGAGCGCGAACTTCAGCGAGCTGTACTCGGTCATGAAGCCGGCGACCAGCTCCGACTCCGCCTCGGGCAGGTCGAACGGCGCCCGGTTGGTCTCCCCGACGGTGGCGATGAAGAAGATGATGAAGCTGGGCAGCAGCAGGATCGCGTACCAGCCCGGGGCGGGGATCTCGACGCCGGCGATGGTGAGCCGGGTGGCGTCCCCCTGGGCGGCGACGATCCCGCTGGTGGACATGGTGCCGGCGGTCATGAACACCGCGACGATGCTCAGCCCCATGGCGACCTCATAGGAGATCATCTGGGCGCTGGAGCGCAGCCCGCCGAGCAGCGGGTAGGTCGAGCCGGAGGCCCAGCCGCCGAGCACGATGCCGTAGACGGCCAGCGACGAGCAGGCCAGCAGCACCAGCACCGCCACCGGCACGTCGGTGACCTGCAACGGCGTCTGGTGGCCGAAGATGCTCACCATCGGGCCGAACGGGATCACCGACAGCGCGGTGACCGCACAGACCACCGAGATGACCGGCGCGAAGAAGTAGACCACCTTGTCGGCGGACTTCGGGAGGATGTCCTCCTTGAAGGCCATCTTGAGGCCGTCGGCGAGGGTCTGCAGCAGGCCGAACGGGCCGACCTGGTTGGGGCCGGGCCGGACCTGCATGTAGCCGACGACCCGGCGCTCGAACCAGACGCCGAGCAGGGTGGCGAGCAGACCGAAGACGAAGGCGAAGACGATCTTGATGAGGACCAGCCACCACGGGTCCCGACCGAAGTCGGCAAGCGTCGGGTCCTGCGCCAGGAGGAGGGTGTTCACTGTGCACCTCCGGAGATCCGGACCACCGTGCCGGACGCGGTGCCGAGGCTGCGCCGGACGGTCGAACCGGGCGAGTTGGTCGGCAGCCAGACCACGCCGTCGGGCATCTCGGTGATGGCCGCCGGCAGGGTGACCGCACCCCGGTCGGTGCCGACCGTGACCGGGTCACCGTCGGCCACGCCGAGCGTCTCGGCGGTGCCCTTGCCCAGCCGGACCACCGGCGGACGGCCGGTGCCGGCGAGGTGCTCGTCGCCGTCGGTGAGGCTGCCCAGGTCGATCAGCTGGTGCCAGGTGGCGAGCACCGCCTCGCCCGCACCCGGCTGGGGCACGGACCCCGGGGCGACCGAGGGGGTGACCGGCCGGTCGGCCCGGGTCGGCGGCAGCGCGCCCAACTCCCGGCGGACGCTCGTCACGTCGCCGGTGCCGAGCCGCACGTCGAGCTGCGCGGCGATCGCGTCCAGCACCCGGCCGTCGGTCATCGCGGCGGTGTGCAGCACCGCCTCGAAGGTGCGCAGCCGGCCCTCCCAGTCCAGGAAGCTGCCGGCCTTCTCCACCACCGGGGCGACCGGGAGCACCACGTCCGCCCGACGGGCCACCGCCGAGTTACGCAGCTCCAGGCTGACCAGGAAGGGCACCGCGTCGAGGGCCTGCTCGGCCAGCCTCGGGTCGGCCAGGTCGGCCGGGTCCACCCCGGCCACCACCAGGGCGCCGAGCTGGCCGCCCGCGGCGGCGGCCAGGATCTGGTCGGTGTCCCGACCGGCCTGGCTGGGGATCACCCCGGCCGGGATGTCCCACGCCTCGCCCAACTCGGCGCGGGCCGACGGCTCGGTCACCGGACGCCCGCCGGGCAGCAGGTTGGGCAGGCAGCCCGCGTCGACCGCACCCCGGTCGCCCGCGCGACGCGGCACCCAGGCCAGCTTCGCACCGGTACGCCGGGCGACGTCCGCGGCGGCGGAGAGGCCACCGGGCACGCCGGCCAGCCGCTCGCCGACGAACAGGATCGCGCCCTCGGCGCTCAGCGCCTCGGCCACCGTGTCGTGCTCGGCGAGCACGCTCGCCTCCTCGCCCGGCACCACCCGGGCCAGCTTGGCCCCGAGCTTCTCCAGGCCACGGGTGGCGAACGGGGCGATCGCGTACACCGTCAGCTTCTTCTTCAGGTACGCCTTGCGCAGCCGCAGGAAGAGGATCGGGCACTCCTCCTCCGGCTCCAGGCCGACAAGCACCACCGTGGACGCCTTCTCCACGTCGGCGTAGGTCACGTCGGTGACCCCGGCGACGGTGCTGGCCAGGAAGTCGGCCTCCTCGCGGGAGACCGGCCGGGCCCGGAAGTCGATGTCGTTGGTGTTCAGGGCGACCCGGGCGAACTTCGCGTACGCGTAGGCGTCCTCGACGGTCAGCCGGCCACCGGTCAGCACCGCCGTGCCGCGACCCTCGTCGCGGGCGGCCCGCAGCCCGTCGGCGGCCCGGGTCAGCGCCTCGCTCCAGGACGCCTCGCGCAGCTCACCGGACTCCTCGTCGCGGACCAGCGGGGTGCTCAACCGGTCGAAGGCGCGGGTGTACTGGAAGCCCCACCGCCCCTTGTCGCAGTTCCACTCCTCGTTGACCTGCGGGTCGTCGCCGGCGAGCCGACGCAGCACCTTGCCCCGCCGCCAGTCGGTGCGCTGGGCGCAGCCGGCCGAGCAGTGCTCGCAGACGCTCGGGCTGGAGACCAGGTCGAACGGGCGGGCCCGGAACCGGTACTGCGCCCCGGTGAGCGCGCCGACCGGGCAGATCTGCACGGTGTTGCCGGAGAAGTACGAGTTGAACGGGACGTCGCCCTCGTCGCCCTCCGCGCCGTACGCGTCGTCCCGGTAGATGTTGATCTCTTCGGCGGACGACCGGCCCATCAGGTCGATGAACTTGTCGCCGGCGATCTCTTCGGAGAACCTGGTGCAGCGCTGGCAGAGCACGCAGCGCTCCCGGTCCAGCAGCACCTGGGTGCTGATCTCCATCGGCTTGACGTACTCCCGCTTGTGCTCGTGGAAGCGGGAGTCGGTGCGGCCGGTGGACATCGCCTGGTTCTGGAGCGGGCACTCACCACCCTTGTCGCACATCGGGCAGTCCAGCGGGTGGTTGAGCAGCAGCAGCTCCATCACCCCCTCCTGCGCCTTCTTGGCGACCGGGGAGCTGAGCTGGGTGCGGACCACCATGCCCTCGGCGACGGTCTGGGTGCACGAGGCGACCGGCTTGCGCTGCCCCTCCACCTCGACCAGGCACTGCCGGCAGGCGCCGGCCGGGGCCAGCAGCGGGTGGTCGCAGAACCGCGGGATCTCGGTGCCCAACTGCTCGGCGACCCGGATCAGCAGCGCCCCCTTGGGGGCGGTGACCTCGACGCCGTCGATGGTGAGCGTCACGGTCTCGGTCTGCTTGGCTACGTCGGTCATCAGAGTCGCCTTTCATTCGCGACTGCGGGACTCGCAAGCTCGTTCCTCGCGCTCATCAGTGAGCTCCAACCAGCTGCTTGTCGGAGAGCTTCGGCGCGGTACGCCCCTCGATGTAGTCGAGGTAGTCCTGCTTGAAGTACTGCAACGACGAGGTCACCGAGCTGGTCGCACCGTCGCCCAGACCGCAGAACGAGCGGCCGAGGATGTTGTCGCAGGTGTCGAGCAGGGTGTCCAGGTCCTCGTGGGTGCCCTGACCGGCCAGGATGCGCCGGTAGACCCGCACCATCCAGTAGTTGCCCTCGCGGCACGGGGTGCACTTGCCGCACGACTCGTGGTGGTAGAACTCCAGCCACCGGTAGGTCGCGTAGACCGGGCAGTCCTGGTCGGAGAAGATCTGGGTGGCCGTGGTGCCCAGGATCGAGCCGGCCGCCGCCACCCCCTCGAAGTCCAGCGGCACGTCCAGGTGTTCGGCGGTGAGCAGCGGGGTGGACGATCCCCCGGGCGTCCAGAACCTGAGCTGGTGACCGGGCTGCATGCCGCCGGCCAGCTCGATCAGCTCGCGCAGGGTGACACCCAGCCCGCACTCGAACTGGCCCGGGTTGACGATCCGACCGGAGAGCGAGTAGATCATCGGCCCGGACGACTTCTCCGTGCCCATGGTCTTCCACCAGTCCGCGCCGCCCAGCACGATGTACGGCACGCTGGCGATGGTGCCGACGTTGTTGACCACCGTCGGGCTGGCGTACAGGCCGTGGGTGGCCGGGAACGGCGGGCGGAGCCGGGGCTGACCCCGGAACCCCTCCAGCGAGTCCAGCAGCGCCGTCTCCTCGCCGCAGATGTACGCCCCGGCACCCGAGTGCACCACCAGCTCCAGGTCGAACCCGGTGCCGAGGATGTTGCGCCCGAGGTAACCCTTGGCCTGTGCCTCGGCCACCGCGTTGCGCAGCCGGCGGGCGGCGTGCACCGCCTCGCCGCGGATGTAGATGTAGGCCCGGTTGGCCCGGATCGCGTACGAGGCGATGATGACGCCCTCGACCAGCGCGTGCGGGTCGTGGGTCATCAGCGGCAGGTCCTTGCAGGTGCCCGGCTCGCCCTCGTCGGCGTTGACCACCAGGTAATGCGGCTTGCCGTCGCCCTGTGGGATGAAACCCCACTTCAGGCCGGTGGGGAAGCCCGCGCCACCCCGCCCGCGCAGCCCGGAGTCCTTGATCAGCTGGATCAGGTCGTCCGGGTGGGCCTTGAGGGCCTTGCGCAGCGCGGCGTAGCCGTCGAGCTTCTCGTAGGTGCCGATCCGCCAGGCGTCCGGCGAGATCCAGCGCCGGGTGAGCACGGGAGTCAGCTTGGCCAGGGTCTCCGGCCGGGGAGTGGTCACTTCTGGGCCCCCGTCTCGCTCGCGACGGCGGAGCCCGCGCCGGCAGCGCCCGTTTCCGCCTCGGCTTCCTTGAGGTTGCGCTGCTGCGCGCCGGCCTCGTCGCCGGCGGGCTTGCCGTCACCGGCGGGAGCGTTCGCGGCCACCCCGGCCGCCTGCGCCGCCTGCGCGTCACGGGGTGCCGGCGGTGCGCCGTCGGTCGGGACCTTGACGCCGGGGGCGGTCGGGGCCTTGGCGGCTTCGGCCTTCGCCTTCGCCTCGGCAGCGGCCCGGTCGGCCTCGGCCTTGCTGCGGATCGGGGTCTTCGGGTCGTAACCCGGCGCCGAGATGCCGTGCTGCTCGGCCAGCCGCAGGCCGCGCAGGGTGGCCTCGCCCGGCCCGCCGTCGGCGACCGCGCCGTCACGCTCGTCGGCGAACCCGGCGAGCTGCACCGCCATCTCCTTGAGCGTGCAGAGCCGGGCACCCCGGGTCGGCATCGGCCGGCCCCCGGCGCGCAGCTCGTCCACCACGCCGACCGCGCCCTGCGGGTCGACGCCGTCGAAGAAGTCGTAGTTGACCGTCATCACCGGGCCGTAGTCGCAGGCCGCCAGGCACTCGGCGTGCTCCAGGGTGATCTTCCCGTCGGCGGTCGTCTCGTCGTGCCCGACGCCCAGGTGCTCGACCAGGGTGTCGTAGACCTCCTGGCCGCCGAGCACGTTGCACATCGTGTTGGTGCAGACGCTGACCAGGTAGTCACCTGTGGGCCGGCGCTTGTACATGGTGTAGAAGGTGGCCACCGCGCCGACCTGGGCCTTGTTCAGCCCCAGCACCTCGGCGCAGAACGTCACCCCGGCCGGGGAGACGTAGCCCTCCTCGGCCTGCACCAGGTGCAGCAGCGGCAGCAGCGCCGAGCGGGACCGGTCGGCCGGGTACCGGGCGATGATCTCCCGAGCCCGGGTCCGGGTCTCTTCAGTAAACGTCGTCATCGGTCACAACCACCCATCACGGGGTCCAGCGAGGCGCCACCGGCGATCACGTCGGCGATCAGGCCGCCCTCGGCCATCGCCGGGAGGGCCTGGAGGTTGACGAAACTCGGCTCCCGGTAGTGCACCCGGTAGGGCCGGGTGCCACCGTCGGAGACCGCGTGCACGCCCAGCTCGCCCCGGGGCGACTCGATGCCGACGTACACCTGGCCCGGCGGGACCCGGAAGCCCTCGGTGACCAGCTTGAAGTGGTGGATCAGCGACTCCATCGACTGACCCATGATCTTGGCGACGTGCTCCAGCGAGTTGCCCATGCCGTCCACGCCGATGGCCAGCTGCGCCGGCCAGGCGATCTTGCGGTCGGCGACCATCACCGGGCCCGGCTGCAGCCGGTCCAGCGCCTGCTCGACCAGCTTGAGCGACTCCCGGATCTCGGCCAGCCGGACCAGGTAGCGGCCCCAGACGTCGCCGTCCGGGTGGGTCGGCACGTCGAACTCGTAGCTCTCGTAGCCGCAGTACGGCATGGTCTTGCGCAGGTCCCAGCCGAGGCCGGCGGAGCGCAGCACCGGACCGGTCACGCCGAGCGCGAGACAGGCGGTCGTGTCGAGCACCGCGACGCCCTGGGTGCGCTCGGTCCAGATCGGCTGGCCGGAGAGGAGGTCCTCGTACTCCTTGAGCTTCTTCGGCATCATCTTGAGGAAGTCGCGGATCTTGACGATCGCCGCGTCCGGCACGTCCTGGGCCACCCCGCCCGGCCGGACGTAGGCGTGGTTCATCCGCAGGCCGGTGATGGTCTCGAAGATGTCGAGGATGTACTCCCGCTCGCGGAAGCCGTACAGCATGATCGAGATCGCGCCCAGCTCCATGCCGGTGGTAGCCAGCCACACCAGGTGCGAGGAGATCCGGTTCAGCTCCATCATCAGGACCCGGATCGTGGTGGCCCGCTCGGTGATGTCGTCGGTGATGCCGAGCAGCTTCTCCACCGCGAGGCTGTACGCCGTCTCGTTGAAGATCGGGGCGAGGTAGTCCATCCGGGTCACGAAGGTCGAGCCCTGCACCCAGTTGCGGTACTCGAGGTTCTTCTCGATGCCGGTGTGCAGGTAGCCGACGACCGAACGGGCCTCGCGGACCGTCTCGCCCTCCAGCTCCAGGATCAGCCGCAGCACGCCGTGCGTGGACGGGTGCTGCGGACCCATGTTCACGACGATCCGCTCGTCGTTGATCGGGTCGGTGCCGGAGACGACCTGGTCCCAGTCCCCACCGGTGACGGTGAAGACCCGACCCTCGGTGGTCTCCCGCTCGGTCGCGTAGTTGGACGTGGTCACTGGTACGACCTCCTGCGGTCCGGCGGCGGGATCTCGGCGCCCTTGTACTCCACCGGGACGCCGCCGAGCGGGTAGTCCTTGCGCTGCGGGTGGCCCTCCCAGTCGTCCGGCATCAGGATCCGGGTCAGGTTGGGGTGGCCGTCGAAGACGACACCGAACATGTCGTACGCCTCGCGCTCCTGCCAGTCGGCAGTCGGGTAGACGGCGGTCACGCTGGGCAGGTGCGGGCTCTCGACGGAGACGGCCGCCTCCAGCCGGACCCGACGCCGGTAGGTCATCGAGGTGAGCAGGTAGACGACGTGCAGCCGGCGCTCGTCGGCACCGAGGTAGTCCACCCCGGACACCGAGGAGCACAGCTCGAAGCGCAGCGCCAGATCGTCCCGCATCACCTGGCAGACCTCGGCGATCCGCTCCGGGCGCACGTGCAGGGTCAGCTCGCCCCGGTCGACGACGACCTTCTCGATCGCGTCGCCGAAGTGCGGGTACGCCTCCTCCAGCGCGTCGCGTACCTCGTCGAAGTAGCCCCCGTAGGGCCGGGGGGCCTCCTCGATCGGGGTGCGCTGGCGGACCAGGCCGCCGTAGCCGGAGACGTCGCCGGTGCCCTGCATGCCGAACATGCCGCGCCCGGCGGGGCTGGACGGCGGCAGTTCGGCGGGAGCGCCGCTTGTCGCACCGGCCGGGGTGACCGGCACCGGCACCCCGCCATCGTTGGTGCGGTGGTCGGTCACTTCGGGCCCCCCTGCGATTGGAGGTGGTTCTGGGCGTTCATCCAGTTCTCGATCCGCAGCTGCTCCTCGCGCCCCTCGCGGACCGCCTTCGTCCACTCGGCGCGACGGGCCTTGTCGTTGCGGTACGACGACGGCATCGAGCCGTACGGCACCACGGGCACGTCACCGCGCTCCAGGCGGGCCGCCTGCATCTTGCGGCCGTTCGGGCCCAGCGGCTCGTACATGATCTTCTCGCGGAGCTTGAGGATCGCGTCGATGAGCATCTCGGGGCGGGGCGGGCAGCCCGGCAGGTACATGTCGACCGGGACCACGTGGTCGACGCCCTGGACGATGGCGTAGTTGTTGAACATGCCGCCGCTGCTGGCGCAGACACCCATGGAGAGCACCCAGCGGGGCTCGGCCATCTGGTCGTAGATCTGGCGCAGCACGGGGGCCATCTTCTGACTCACCCGGCCGGCCACGATCATCAGGTCGGCCTGGCGCGGCGAGGCCCGGAAGACCTCCATGCCCCAGCGGCCCATGTCGTAGTGCGGGCCACCGGCCGCCATCATCTCGATGGCGCAGCAGGCCAGGCCGAAGGTGGCGCCCCAGACGGACGACTTCCGCGACCAGTTGACCAGCTTCTCCACGGAGGTGAGCAGGACGCCGGCGGGGAGTTTCTCCTCGATGCCCATCTGACGTTCCTCCCTCAGTCCCAGTCCAGGCCGCCGCGACGCCACACATAGGCGTACGCGACGAAGACCGCGACGATGAACAGGACCATCTCCACGAAGCCGAAGATCGGCAGGGCGTCGAAGGAGACCGCCCAGGGGTAGAGGAAGATGATCTCGATGTCGAAGACGATGAAGAGCATCGCCGTCAGGTAGAACTTGATCGGGAACCGTCCGCCGCCCACCGGCTGCGGGCTAGGCTCGATCCCACACTCGTATGCCTCGAGCTTGGCCTTGTTGTAGCGCCGGGGACCGGCGAAGCGGGCGGCGGCCACGGAGAACAGCGAGAACGCCGCGGCGAGGGCGAACAGCCCGATGATCGGTGCGTAAGGCGAGAGCGACATCTTTTCTCCTGCTCGTCCTTCCCCTGCCCCAGGTGCTTGACGAAATTCACACTATTCACATCCCCCGTGACTGCCGTCAGCGGGGGTCGATCCCTGCCCGTGCCGGGGCCGTCGTTGGCCCTGGCCCGGTCGCGCTCACACGGCCGGAGCCGCCTTGGTCATCGCGTTGATGACCCGGTCCATCGCGTCCCCGCCGCGCGGGTCGGTCAGGTTGGCCAGCAGCTTGAGCACGAAGCGCATCAGCATCGGGTGCGGCATGCCGTGCCTGGTCGCCATCCGCATCACCTCGGGCCGGCCGATCAGCTTGACGAAGATCCCGCCGAGCCGGTAATAGCCGCCGAACCGGGCCTTCAGCTCCTGCGGGTACGCGGTGAGCGCCCGCTCCCGCTCCGGGCCGGCCGGTCGGGCCAGCGCCTGGACGATGACCTCGGCGGCCAGTTCGCCGGACTCCATCGCGTACGCGATGCCCTCGCCGTTGAACGGGTTGACCATGCCGCCGGAGTCGCCGACCAGCAGGACCCCCCGGGTGTAGTGCGGCACCCGGTTGAAGCCCATCGGCAGCGCCGCGCCGAGGATCGGGCCGTCGGCGTTCGCCTCGTCGGTCATCCCCCAGTCCGCCGGGGTGTTGGCCAGCCAGTCGGTGAGCAGCCGCCGGTAGTTGGTCTTGCCGAACGCGGAGGAGGAGTTGAGCACCCCGAGGCCGACGTTGACCCGGCCGTCACCGAGGCCGAAGATCCAGCCGTAGCCGGGCAGCAGCGCGTCGTTGTCCTTGCTGCGCAGCTCCAGCCAGGACTCCAGGTAGTCGTCGTCGTGCTTGGCCGGCGAGCGGTAGTAGCGGCGGACGGCCACCCCGATCGGCCGGTCCTCCCGCTTGGCCAGGCCGAGGGCGAGCGGGAACCGGCCGGAGACGCCGTCGGCGGCGACCACCAGCGGGGCGTGGAAAGTGGCTGGCGCCCGGTCCGGGCCGACCTCGGCGGTCACGCCGACCACCCGGTCGTCGCCGTCGAGCACCGGGCCGATCACGTTGACGTTGGTACGCAGCTCCGCGCCGGCCGAGACCGCCCGCTGGGCGAGCAGGTCGTCGAAGTCCAGCCGGGTGCGGACCAGGCCGTAGTTGGGGAAGCTGGCCAGGTCGGGCCAGTCCAGTTCGAGGCGTACCCCGCCGCCGATCACCCGTAGGCCCTTGTTGTGCAGCCAGCCGGCCTCGGGCGAGGTGTCCACGCCCATCCGGATGAGCTGCCGGGTCGCCCGGGGGGTGAGCCCGTCCCCGCACACCTTCTCGCGGGGGAACTCGGTCTTCTCCAGCAGCAGCACGCGTACGCCGTGCCGCGCCAGGTGGTACGCCGTCGCCGATCCACCGGGACCAGCGCCCACCACGATCACGTCGGCGTCGTTCTCCACCGAAGTCATCTGCGCCTCCTCCCGCACGCTCGTGAAATGCTTCACAAGCCGATCGGGTTGGAGTCTATGACCGTGGTTACCCCGCTGCCGGGTGAGGGGTACCTAACTTTTTGGAAACATGCGGGTCGGGGGTCGGTTCGGGCTCAGTTCCGGGCGGTGTCGAGCCCGGCGGCGGCCCGGATCGCCGCCGGCAGTTGGTCACGTAGCGCTCCGCCTGCCGCCCGGTCGAGCGCGCCCAGCACCTCGGCAACCACCTGCCGGACCTCTGTCGGGTCCGCGCCCGCCAGCTCCCTGAGCTGGGCGACCAGCTCGGCGGCGTCGTCGTCGGTGGTGGCCGGTGGGTCGCTCGGCGCTGCTCCCGTCATGCAGGGGAGCTTACGGGTCAAACTACGCCGAAATTAGACATGAGCGAAAAGTTGCCATTCACGCAGGGTCACCCGCGAACGGCCCGGTGCAGGGCCACCACACCGCCGGTCAGGTTGCGCCACCCCACCCGGCCCCACCCGGCCGCGCCGATGCGGGCCGCCAGCGCCGCCTGGTCCGGCCAGGCCCGGATCGACTCGGCCAGATAGACGTACGCGTCGGGGTTGCTGGACACCGTCCGGGCCACCGCCGGCAACGACCGCATCAGATACGACAGATAGACGGTACGGAAGGCCGGCTGCACCGGGGTGCTGAACTCGCAGACCACCAGCCGGCCGCCCGGCCGGGTCACCCGGGCCAGTTCCCGCAGCGCCGCATCGGTGTCGTTGACGTTGCGCAGGGCGAAGGAGATCGTCACCGCGTCGAAGGAGGCGTCGGCGAAGGGGAGCCGTAACGCGTCCCCGGCCAGTAACGGCACCTCCGGCCGGACCCGCCGGCCGGCCTGCAGCATCCCCTGCGACAGATCCGCCCCCACCGCGTACGCCCCGGAGCGGGCCAGCTCCTGCGTCGACACGCCGGTGCCGGCACCCACGTCCAGCACCCGCTCCCCCGGGAGCAGCCCGAGCGCCGCCCGGGTGGCCCGCCGCCACGAGCGGTCCTGCCCGAAGGACAGCACCGTGTTCGTCAGGTCGTAACGGGCGGCCACCCCGTCGAACATCGCGGCGACCTCGTGCGGAGACTTGTCCAGGCCGGCGCGCTGGCCCTGCGGGGTACGGCTCACCCCTCCACTCTGCCAGCCACCGCCCACCCGCCCGGCGCTGGGTCTCTCCCCGGACGTGCGGCGGGCGGGGTGGATGACCACCCCGCCCGCTCTACGTCCTACCGCTCAGTCGTGCGCCGACCGCCGCCGTTCAGCTCTGCGGCTTCTCGTCGCCCGGGGTCACCAGCACGAGCCGACGCCGACGGGCGAGCATCAGCAGCGCCCCGCCCGCGAGCAGCACGGCGACACCGATGCCACCGATCAGGGTGGCCTGCGCGCCGGTCACCGGCAGACCGCCGTCGTCGTCGCCACCGCCGGTGCCGCCACCGGTCGTCGGACTGGCGCTGACCGTGGGGCTGGCGCTCGTCGACGGGCTGGGCTCGCCGGTCGGGCTCGGGCTCGGCGTCGGGCTCGGACCGGCGGTCAGGTCGACGAACACGTCGAACAGCGAGGTGTTGTCGCCGTCGTCGGTCTCGGTGAAGGTCTTCCGCTGCGCCTTGCTGGCGACCTGCGGCTCCTCCTCCGGCTCACCGACGGCACCGTCCAGCCCGGCGGCGAAGATGACGCCTGGCGTGAGCACCTTCTCGGTGACGCCCGCGTCGACCTTCACCCGTACGTCGGCGGTGTAGAACTCGCCCGGCCGCAGCACCGCGCCGGGGTCCTCGCAGTACGCCACCACGCCACCCAGGTCCTGCGTGACGCAACCCTCCGGCACCTCGACGAAGCTGGCACCGGCCGGCAGGGCGATGCCGTAGAAGATGCCGGTGGCCCGGCGGCTGCCGCCGTTGTAGACCGCCCAGTCCAGCGGGGCGGTCCCGCCCGGCTTGACGCCGGTCAGTCCGCTCTCGCCGGCCTCGTCGCCGTCGACCACCACGTCGGCGTAGACGTCCTGCACCCAGGTGGTCAGGTCGTAGCCGGGCTTGACGACCATGATGTCGTGGTCGACCGAGTCCGAGATGGCGTTGGGCGCGCTCACGGTCACCTTCAGCACGCCCCCCTTGCCGCGCGTGTCGGTGCCGAAGAGCGGAATGCCGAACTCCTCGGTGGTGCCGCCGACGATGTCGTCGGTGGTGCCACCCAGGTCGGACAGCGAGCAGGTGAAGGCGGTGCCGGCGACGGCACAGCCGTCCGGCACGAGCACCCCGACCTTGTTCGGCCTGAGGCCCGCGGTCTCGACGGTGACCTTCACGTCCTTGGCGTCGACCGTGCCACGGAGGTTCTGTACGGAGAACTTGAACGGCTTGGCCTTGGCCTCCTTGACCCCGAGCGCCAGCTGGTAGCTGAGTGGGACAAGGTCGAGTTTCGCCTGGTCGGCGGCGTTGGCCGGGGCGGCCACGGTGGCCAGGCCACCCACGGCGAGCAGGACCACGGCACCGACGCGGGCCAGGGCCGAGCGGTGGAACAGAGTCATCGATCCCCCGGGGGGTAGGGACTGCTGGGAAAGGTGGGGCTGATGTGTCAAGCCGAGCGGACGTTATCCGAGATCGACGCCGGTACGCCAGCTGTGACGTGCGATTTTGTCCAAGACGGGTCCGAACGGACGAAGAGCGGGGGCGGGATGGTCACCCATCCCGCCCCCGTTTTATATGAACGGCCCTCCCGGACCGATGGAGGACGACGCCAAGCTCGTCCGGGCCTCCCGCGGGGGAGACGAAGGTACGTCGGGCGCACGTTAGCGGGCACCGCCGGGCCGCGCCAACCCCCGCGCCGGAGCGCCACGACCTGGGTATCCGCCCAGCATGGCGCACCCCGCCCAAAATGCCGCGTCTTGTGGTGGCTGATCCCCCGTGACCTCGGCCGAACGGCGACCACGAATATCCCCCGGGCCGACACCCGAACCCGTTCAGCCAGTCACGCCGACGACCCGATCCGTAACCCTGCGTGACTGCAGGGGCGGCCCACCCTCGGCCGCCTTGCCGGCGGCGACCCGGCGGCCTACCGGGCTCGCCACCGGGCAGGGCCGGTGGCTCAGCGGGCCTCGACGAGCGGCAGGGGCCGGCCGGCTCCGCCGCCGGGCATGGCGATCGAGGAGAAGTGCGAGACCACCCGGTCGTCGGTCGGGTCGTCGGCCGGGGTGTGGTGCACCGCCAGCCGGCGGTAGAGGGTGTCCCGCTGGGCCGGAATCCGGTCGGCCGAGCGGATCATGCCGATCAGCTCGTGCAGGTTGGACCGGTGCCGGGCGCCCGCCGAGGAGATCACGTTCTCCTCCAGCATGATCGAACCGAGGTCGTCCACCCCCATGTGCAGGGAGAGCTGACCGACGTCCTTGCCGGTGGTCAGCCAGGACGCCTGCAGGTGCGGCACGGTCTCGAAGAAGAGCCGGGCCACCGCCACCAGCCGCAGGTATTCCAGGGTGGTGGCCTGGGTGCGACCCTTCAGGTGGTTGTTCTCCGGCTGGTACGTCCACGGGATGAACGCCCGGAAGCCCTGGGTGCGATCCTGCACGTCGCGGATCATCCGCAGGTGTTCGATCCGCTCGACGTTGGTCTCGCCGGTGCCCATCATCATCGTCGCGGTCGACTCCAGGCCCTGCCGGTGGGCCAGCTCCATGACCTCCAGCCAGCGCGCGCCGGACTCCTTCAGCGGGGCGATCGCCTTCCGTGGCCGGTCCGGCAGCATCTCGGCACCGGCCCCGGCGATCGAGTCCAGCCCGGCCGCCTTGATCCGGGCGATGGCCTCGTCCAGGCTCACCTGGGAGACCTTCGCCATGTGCAGGATCTCGCTGGGCCCGATGGAGTGGATGACCAGCTGCGGGTACGCCTTCTTGACCGAGGAGAACAGCTCCTCGTAGTACTCCACCCCGTAGTCCGGGTGGTGGCCGCCCTGGAGCATGACCTGGGTGGCCCCCAGCTCGACCGCCTCGCCGCAGCGACGCAGGATCTCCTCGGTCGGGTGGGTCCACCCCTCGGCGTGCTTGGGCGCGCGGTAGAACGCGCAGAACTTGCACGCCGTCACGCAGACGTTGGTGTAGTTGATGTTGCGGTCGATCAGGTAGGTGACGACGTTGTCCGGGTAGCGCCGCCGGCGTACCGCGTCCGCCGCCTCGCCCAACGCATGGAAGGGCGCCTCGGTGTAGAGCAGCAGCGCCTCCTCGGGCGTGATCCGCCCGCCGTCCGCGCCCCGCTGCAGGATGTCGTCGATCTCCCGGTTCGCCGTCACGCCACCGAGCGTACGCCGACGCGGCGCGCCCTCCTCAGGCCCCGTCCGCTGGACCCGCAATTCTGCACGAAACACTCATTGCGGGCGGAGCATTCGGGCACCGACCGACGCTCGCCCCCGCCTCAGCGCAGCGAGTTTTCGTCGACTCCGGCCGGCGGCCGGCGGCCAACAGTCCCGCACCGGGCCCGTAGGTGACCGAGGGACCCGGGCGCGACTCAGAGAGGGGTCTGATCGAGATCGCCACCTTCGATGGCCTCCGCACCGGCGATCCCAGCGAGAATGCGAGCGAGCGCGAGTTTCCCACTCAGTTTTGGCAAACCCTTCCCAGGAAGGTTCAGATAAAACTACGAGAAAACCCGGCAAGCAGCCCGCCGACACCGCCGCCCTACCCCGACCCAGAACTCAAGATCAAATTGCAAAAAGGGAGAAGACACGCCGACGAAGATGCGCGAAACAGCAATGTGATCGAGCACCCCCGCCCCCCAGCCGCCTGTAGCGGCGTCAGAACCCGGAACGCACCGGCGGGTCGGCGACGAAGGCGGCCCAGGACCGCCGGTCGAAGGCCAGCACCGGCCCCGCGGGGTCCTTCGAGTCGCGTACGCCGACCACCCGAGCCGACTCGGCCACCTCGACGCAGTCGGCGTTCGAGCCGCTGCGGGTCGACTTGCGCCAGGTCACGCCGGACAACTCAGGGCTGATCATCCGAGGCTCACTCTCGCTCGTGCTCCGTTGCATACCGCGCAACGAGTTCCACCGAATCGACGGGGCTGAGCGCCACCTCGGCCAGCCTATCCGCCTCCCGCCGGAAGTGCCCCACCTGCGGGGCCTCCTCCAGGAACAGCCCGGTCAGCTTGTGGTCGAGGAAGACCACCGAACGGTTGCGCGGAAAGTCGAAGAGCGCGAACGACCCGTCCAGCCCGGTGTGCCCGCCGACGGCCAACGGCACCACCCGCAGGGTCAGGCCCGGCCGGTCGGCCGCCTCCACCAGGTGCCGCAGTTGCCGGCCCATCACCCGAGGCCCGCCGAGCGCCCGGCGCAACACCATCTCGTCGAGCAGCACGTGCAGGGTCGGCGGGGCTGGCCGGGTCAGGATCGCCTGCCGGCCGAGCCGGGCGGCCACCCGCCCCTGCGCCTCGTCGGCCGGCACCCCGCAGCCGACCATCACCGCCTGGGCGTAGTCCGCGGTCTGCAACAGGCCGGGCACCAGCAACGGCTGCCAGTTGACGATGCCGGTCGCCTCGGATTCCAGCCGGATCAGGGTGCGCGACTCCTCGGAGAGCCCGCCGATCGCCTCCCACCAGCCGACCTCAGCCGACCGCTCGGCCATCCCGAGCAGCCGCTTGCGGGCGTCCCCGGTGACCCCGTAGATCACCAGCAGGGACGCGACGTCGGCGGCCGAGACGCCCTGGATGCCGTTCTCGATCCGCGAGAGTTTGGACGGTTGCCAGCCGAGCCGGATGGCCACCCGCCGTTGCGGCAGGCGACGAGAGTCCCGCAACTCACGCAGTTCTCCACCGAGCCCACGGCCGACCACCGTGGGCTGACTCGCCTTGGCCATGCCGATCCTCCCGATCGCACCGCGACCCGCCCGATCGGTGATCTCGGCGGCAGCACATAGCCGAGTCAGCACACCGCCTCATCACTGCGGCGACACGAGTCGTGACGTTGAGTATTGACTCTCGCCCGATCCCACGCAAGCATGAGCAGCAACGTTGCTATCGAGCGTGCAGAACTTGGAGGCCGCCATGCAGATTCCCCAGCCCACCTGGTTACGGCCATACGACCCGGACGACTCGCCCGGTCCCATCCCGTCCGTGGTCGAACGCTTCCGGCGGCGCAGGCGGGACGAGCCGGAGCCGCCGAGCGAGGCCGAGCGGGAGGCCGCCCGCTACACGGTGGTGCTGGTGTCACCCGACGCGGCGCAGGCGCTCGGCGACGACCGGGGCGAGGTCGGGCTGCACCTGTTCCGCGACGAGGACTGGGACGGCAGTCCGGGGCACCTGGACGATGCGGTCAAGCTGATCGAGGAAGCCTGCGGCGAGGGGGTCGCCCTCACCGAGCACCACTCCGACCTCACCTACTGGACCGCACACCTACGCGAGGGCGACTGACCACCCCACACGCCACCATGCCTACCGGCCGTCTGTAGGAACTGCTCGACGACCGGACACGCCGGGCGGGGCTTCCCGAGCGCGTGGTCAGCGCCCTGCATCTCGCGGCGACGCCGCCCCCGCGCTCCAGCCCCGGAGGATCACCGACCCCTACCGACGCTGACAGGGTGTCGTTGGTCGGGGCGGGTCAGCGCAGGGTGAGGCCGCTGGCGGGGAAGTCGTACCAGGACAGCTCGAAGGGCGAGCCGGCCTGCGGCACCACCGGGAACACTGCCCAACTGGTCAGCTCGCGGCCGGGTGCGAGGTCGAACGACTCACCGGGCCGGGTGGTGGAGCAGTAGGTGCTCTCCGGGCGCACGGTCTTGCCGCCGGCCAGGGTGAGCTGCACCAACTCGCGGTCCTCGGCGACGGTCGGGCAGTTCAGCGTCCACGGGCTCACCGAGCTGTTGCGGTACCGCAGGTTCAGCCGCAGCTTGCTCCCGGTGACCTCGGCACTGACCACGGTGACAGTCATCGACGACTGGTCGTAGAGAACCTGGTTGAGCCGGTACGTCCGCGATGGCCCGTCCCCCGACGAGCCGGACGGGTCCGTGGGAACGCCGGACGACGGCTGCGCCGACGGCTCAGCCGGGGTGGCTCCCCCGCTGGCCTCGGGGCCGCCCGGCTGCCGGCCGGCGTCCACGGTGCTGCCGGCATCCACGGTGCGGTCCGTCGCCGCGCTGTTGTTCCGGACGGCCAGGTAGTTACCGCCGACCGCACCGATGACCGCCATGCCCGCCAGTACGACGACCAATGTGACGACGAATCTCTTTTCCATGGTGCTCCTACCCCGGCCGGCGCTGCTGGCGTGACCGTAACAACCACAGGCCAGTCGCCGTCGCGTGGGCGAACGCCCCGACGAAACGCCCCTCGGGCCGTCTGGCCGCCACACCCGGGATCGAAAAGCCCGCCTACCCGTCGTAGTCGACGGTGAGGGTGTCGGTGACGGGGGTGGACTGGCAGGTCAGCACGTACCCGGCGGCCACCTCGTCCGGCTCCAGCGCGTAGTTGCGGGCCATCGTCACCGCACCGGAGACGACCCTCGCCCGGCAGGTCGAGCAGACCCCGCCCTTGCAGGCGTACGGCAGTTCGCCGCGCACCTTCAGCGCCGCGTCCAGCACCCGCTCGCCGGGGCCCATGGTGAACCGCGACGACCGGCCGTCCAGCACGATCGTCACCTCCGCGCCGCCTGTCGACTCGCCGCTGCGGCGTACCGGCTCCGGTGGGGCGTCGACGTGGAACAGCTCGGTGTGCACCGCCGACTCCGGCAGACCCCGCCCGGTCAGCACCGCCTTCGCGTCCAGCACCAACTGGTACGGGCCGCAGAGGAACCACTCCTCGATCGTGTCGCCCGGCACGATGGTGTCCAGCAGCCGGCCCAGCCGGTCGGCGTCGATCCGGCCGGACAGCAACGGCGACTCGCCCTGCTCCCGGGAGAGCACGTGCACCAGGTGCAGCCGGGTCGGGTAACGGTCCTTCAGGTCGGCCAACTCCTCGGCGAACATCACCGTGTTCGCCGTGCGGTTGCCGTACACCAGGGTGAAGGTGCTGGCCGGCTCGACGGCCAGGGCGGTCGCGACCAGCGCGAGCACCGGGGTGATGCCGGAACCGGCGGCCACCGCGCCGTAGTGCCGCACCCGCTCCGGCGCGAACGCGGTGGTGAAGTGCCCCAGCGGGGGCAGCACGTCGACGGTGTCGCCGTGCCGCAGCGCGCCGCAGGCGTAGCTGGAGAACGCGCCGCCGGGAACCTCCCGTACCCCGATCCGCAACCGGCCGTGCCGGGCCAGGTCGTCCGGCGTCGAGCAGATCGAGTACGACCGCCGCACGTCCGCGCCGGCAGCGACGCCCGCAGCCGGGCCGCCTGTCGGATCGGCCACGGCACCGGCCGGCCCGGCGGTGGTCGCACCGGTCGTCCCGGCCGCACCCGCTGCCCCGGCCGGCAGGCGGACGGTCAGGTGTTGGCCGGCGGAGAACGCGAACGTCGCCCGCAACTCCTCGGGCACCGCGAAGGTGATCGCCACCGCATCGTCGGTGAGCCGGTCGACGGCGGTGACCGGCAGCGGGTGGAAGGCCGGCCGGCGACGGGCGGGGCGGGTGATGGTGACAGTCACAGCGCCTTCAGGTGGTCGAAGGGTTCGGAGCAGGAACGGCAGCGCCAGAGCGCCTTGCACGCGGTGGAGCCGAACCGGCTGACCTGCTCGGTCTCCGGCGATCCGCAGCGCGGGCAGCGCACCGCCAACGTCAACGGCACCACGCCGGGCGGACGGCCCGGAGCAGACCCGCCGCCAGCCGGGCCGACCGGGGCAGGGCCGCCGCCGACCGGGGGCGGCGGGGCGATGCCGGCGGCGGCGAGTTTCACCCGGCCCTCTGCGGAGATCCAGTCGGTGCTCCAGGCGGGGCTGAAGACGGTACGGACCTCGGCGTCGGGATACCCGGCGACGGCCAGGGCCCGGCGGATGTCGGCGCGGATCACGTCCATCGCCGGGCAGCCGGTGTAGGTGGGGGTGATCGTGACGACCACCCGGCCGGTCTCCCCGTCCTCGTCGACCGCCCGCAGGATGCCCAGCTCGTCGATGGTGATCACCCGGATCTCCGGATCCACCACCGCCGCCACGGCCGCCCTGGGGTCGGTCACCGGCCCGCCCCGCTCACCACTGCGCCCCGGGGTGGGCGCGGTGCAGCACCTGCATCTCGGCCAGCAGGAAGGACAGGTGCTCGGTGTGTACGCCGTCCCGGCCACCGCCCGGCGTCCAGCCGGTCGCCGGCCGGGTCAGGGTGGCCTCGGCCAGCACCGGGGAGACCACGGCGTCGAAGTCGGCCCGCAGGGTGGCCGGGTCGACAGGCGCCGCCGGGTCCGCCGTGAACAGCTCGTGATGGTACGGCCAGAGCTCGTCCACCGCGGCCTGGGCGCGACGGTGCGACTCGTCGGTGCCGTCGCCGAGCCGCTTCACCCACAGCGCGGAGTGGTCCAGGTGGTAGGCCGACTCCTTGCGGGCCTTCGCGCCGATCGCGGCGAGCCGCTCGTCTGCGCACCCGGCCAGCGCGGTGTAGAGCGGCAGCTGGTAGGCCGAGAGCAGCAGCAGCTTCACCATGGTCATCGCGAAGTCGCCGTTGGGCAGCTCGACCAGGAGACAGTTGCGGAACTCCCGGTCGTCGCGCAGGAACGCCAACGCGTCCTCGTCCCGGCCCGCGCCCTCCAGCTCCCCCGCGTACGACAGCAGCAGGCGGGCCGCGCCGAGCTGGTCGAGGGCGATGTTGGCAAGCGCGATGTCCTCCTCCATCTCGGGGGCGCGGGTGGCCCACTCGCCGAGCCGCTGGGCGGCCACCAGCGCGTCGTCGCCGAGGGCGAGGGCGAAGTCGAAGGGGCCGTTCACAGGTGGGCCACCCCGTCCGGCACCTCGTAGAAGGTGGGATGGCGGTACACCTTGTCGGCGGCCGGGTCGAAGAAGGCGTCCTTCTCGTCGGGGCTGGACGCGGTGATCGCGCCGGCCGGCACCACCCAGATCGACACCCCCTCCTGTCGACGGGTGTAGAGGTCACGGGCGTTGCGCAGGGCCAGCTCGGCGTCGGGGGCGTGCAGGCTGCCGACGTGGGTGTGCGACAACCCACGTCGGGCCCGGACGAAGACCTCCCACAGCGGCGAGGTCGCCGGCACTCCGGGCGGTGTGCTCTGCTCGCTCACGCGGCCACCTTCTCTCTCTGCGCCGCAACCCGCTTCGCGGCGTACGCCGTGGCGGCCTCGCGTACCCATGCTCCGTCGGCGTGGGCGCGGCGGCGGTGTTCCATCCGCTGCCTGTTGCACGGCCCCTCGCCCTTGATCACCCGCATCAGCTCGGCGTAGTCCGGCTGGGTGAAGTCGTACGCCTGCCGCTCGTCGTTCCAGCGCAGGTCGGGGTCGGGGATGGTGAGGCCGAGGCTCTCCGCCTGCTGCACGCACATGTCGACGAAGCGCTGCCGCAGTTCGTCGTTGGAGAACCGCTTGATCTTCCAGGCCATCGACTGGGCGGAGTGGGTGGAGTCACCGTCGGGCGGGCCGAACATCGCCAGCGACGGGTACCACCAGCGGTCCAGCGCGTCCTGCGCCATCGCTCGCTGGCCCTCGGTGCCGTGCGCGAGGGTGTGCAGGATCTCGTAGCCCTGCCGCTGGTGGAACGACTCCTCCTTGCAGACCCGGATCATCGCCCGCGCGTACGGCCCGTAGGAGCAGCGGCAGAGCGGGACCTGGTTGACGATCGCCGCGCCGTCCACCAGCCAGCCGATCGCGCCGACGTCGGCCCAGGTGAGGGTGGGGTAGTTGAAGATCGAGCTGTATTTCTGCCGGCCGTCGAGCAGCAGGTCGACCAGCTCGTCCCGGCTGACGCCCAGGGTCTCGGCGGCGGCGTAGAGGTAGAGGCCGTGGCCGGCCTCGTCCTGCACCTTGGCCAGCAGGATGGCCTTGCGCTTGAGCGAGGGGGCCCGGCTGATCCAGTTCCCCTCCGGCTGCATGCCGATGATCTCGGAGTGGGCGTGCTGGGCGATCTGCCGGACCAGGGTCCGGCGGTAGGCGTCGGGCATCCAGTCGCGCGGTTCGATCTTCTGATCGGCGTCGATGACCTCGGCGAAGTATGCCCCCGGGTCCTCACCGGGCGCGGTAGCGCCCTCCCGGGAGCGGGTCGCCGCCTCGCGCAGCGCCACCTCGGCGGCCTCGACCTGACCGAGCAGGCCACCGCCGGGCGCGTCCTGTTCCGGGGCGAAGTCGTTGCCATACATGCCACAAGTGTTACAGCTCGCCTCCGATGACACCAGAGGGTGTAACAGGATTTAAGCGGCCCCCTCCGTTACCAGGCGGATGCTCTCGGTCAACGCCGGGGCGGGCGATTGACTATGAATTGGGTCACTGATCAAAAGTGAATCCCCTCAATCACCGCATATTGTGCCTTTATCTCGACTTACCGGCGGATTGCCGAGCGTCGGGTTCTGGCGAGTCCGCTGTCCGGACGTAGACTTCCCCGGTCACCACCGATCGGCTGCCGACGATCACCACCTGAGACAGAGGCCACCATCCCCCGGCCTCGGTGATCGAGCCGACACCCTCGGAAACAGCCGGTCCCCCCGGCCCTGACATCTGGAGTTCGCCCACTCATGCGATCTCGCGTGATCCTGGCGCTCGCCATCCTGGCGGTGCTACTCGGCACCGGCATGCTGGTGCCGGCCGCGTACGCCAAGCTCGCCGGCGACGACACGGCCGGCGGCGTCGGCGGCGGCACGGCGGAGAAGGTGCCCGCCCCCGCGCCCACCGCACCCCCGGCCCCCACCCTGGCCGCCGCTCCGGTCGCGGTGGACTTCAAGGGTGCGTTCTTCGGCTGGGCCCTGATGGACCGCGAGACCGGCCAGCTCTCCGGCTCGAAGAATCCGGCCTCGACCAGCTCCACCGAGTCGATGTTCAAGGCCTGGATCGTCGCCGACTACCTGCGCCAGCTCGGCGACCGGGAACCGCCGGCGGCGATGAAGAAGAACGCCAGCCTGGCCATCCGGGACAGCAACGACGACGCGGCCAACCGGGTCTACGCGGCGGCCGGTGGGTCGTACCGGGTGCCGGCCGGCGGACAGCCCGGCCCGGTACTCAAGCGGGCGATCCAGATCTGCGGTCTCACCGACACCAAGCGCGGCAACGTCCCCGGCTACGAGGGCTGGTGGAGCTTCACCCGGATGTCCCCCCGCGACGCCGTCCGGCTCGGTGACTGCATCGCCGACGGCAAGGCCGCCGGCCCCAAGTGGACCAAGTGGGTGCTCAACGAGATGGCCCAGGTCCGGGGCAGCGTGACCACGCAGCAGGCCCGCTCGGGCGGCGGCAAGTGGGGGATCGTCGACGGCCTGCCCGCCGAGATCAAATCGCAGGGCCCGGTCGCCATGAAGAACGGCTGGACCGCCCTCAGCTATGACAGCAACTGGCACGTCAGCTGCCTCGCCGTCACCGACAAGTGGAGCCTCGCCGTGATGATGCGCTACCCGGTCAAACAGCGGCTGACGTACGGTGCGAAGGTCTGCGCCAGCGTCGCCACCCAACTGGTCACCCCGCAGCCCGGCGCGGCGCTCAAGGTGCCGCAGCAGCCGGTCGGGAAACTCTGATGGCGCGCAGCCGACGATCCGGCCGCCCCGCCGGACGAGACCAGCAACCGGTGAAGCTCGTCGCCGTCGCGGCGGTCCTGACCGGTCTGGTGCTGGTCTCGCTGCGGCTGATCCCCGGGTCACCGATGGAATCCACCGCCGCCTCCCAGTGGGGTGACCCGTCCACCGCCGCCCGCTCCACCGACTCGGCGGCCGACCGCCGCAGTCGCCCGACCCCGGTGCCGTCCGCCACCCGGTCGCTGACGCCGCTGCCCTTCGCGGACCGGGACCTCGACCTCGACATCAAGGGTTGGTACGCCTGGAGCGTGCTGGACCGTCGGACCGGCAAGATCATCGGCTCGGACAACATGGCCGAGACCAGCACCACCGCCTCGCTGATCAAGTCGTGGATCGTCGCCGACTACCTGCGCCGGGCCGCCGACGCCGGGCAGACCCCGAGCGACGCCAAGCTCGCCGACGCCACCCGGATCATCCGGGACAGCGACAACACCCGGGCCGAGCAGTTCTACAACACCGTCGGCCGGTCCGCGTCGATCAAGCGGCTGATCTCGATCTGCAAGCTCACCGACAGCAGCGTGGCCGCTGACGGCGGCTGGAGCCGCACCAACCTCTCCCCCCGCGACACCGCCCGACTCGGCAACTGCATCGCCGACGGCCGCGCCGCCGGCCCCACCTGGACCAAGTGGCTGCTCAACGAGATGAAGCTGGTGCGCGGCGCCGGTGACTTCGGCATCCGCAAGGCGTTCCCGGCCGCCGAGCAGAAGAAGATCGCCATCAAGAACGGCTGGATCGACCGGACCCGCGAGCAGGAGATGCACATCAACTGCCTGGCCATCGGCGACACCTGGACGATGGGCGTGATGGTCCGCTACCCGATCAACATGGGCTACGAGTACGGCATGAAGAACTGCCAGAAGATCACCGAAGCCCTGCTCCAGCCCGCCACCTGACCGGAGCCGGGCCGGGCCGGTCGCCGGGGCCGGCAGGGGAGTCAGCCGGCGAAGAACTCCGGGCCACCTTCGGGCAGGGCCGGGGCCTCGCCGGTCGCCGCCGCGCGGCGGGCGAACTCGCGCAGGCCGGCGACCTGCCGCGCACCCAGCGAGAAGTCGAGGGTACGGAAGTAGGTGGCCAGGGTCGCCGCGTCGAACGGCTCCCAGCGGGCCGCCGCCTCGGCCACCTGGTCCAGCTCGGCCAGGCACAGGTCACGGGAGCGCAGGAACGCCTCGTGCACCTCCTTGACCAGGCCCGGATGGGCGGCGGCGAAGTCCCGGCGGACCGCCCAGACGGCGAAGACCATCGGCAGGCCGGTCCACTCCCGCCACGCCTGACCCAGGTCGGTCACTTCCAGCCCCCGCCGGGGCGCCTCGTAGAGGGCGCGCAGCGCCACGTCGCCGATCAGCACCCCCGCGTCGGCCTCCAGCAGCATCTGGGTCAGATCCGGCGGGCAGCGGAAGTACTCCGGGCGGACGCCGTACCGGTCGGCGAGCAGGAGCTGCGCCAGCAGGACCCCGGTCCGCGAGGTGGAGCCGAGGGCGACCCGCCCGCCGTCCAGCTCGGCCAGCGGCCTGGTGGAGACCACGTTGACCGAGAGCACCGGCCCGTCGCTGCCCACCGCCAGGTCCGGCAGGAGCAGCAGTTCGTCGGCGTGCCGCAGGTATTCCACCTGGGAGATCGGGCCGATGTCCAGGTCACCGGCGACAAGTGCGGCGCTGAGCCGGTCCGGCGAGTCCTTGTGCAGGTCGACGTCGAGCAGCGCGCCGGAGCGCATCAGCCCCCAGTAGATCGGCAGGCAGTTGAGGAACTGGATGTGCCCGACCCGGGGGCGTGCCACGCGCTCAGCCATGCCCCGACCGTATCGCCGTCGGTCCGTACCGGCTCACCGGGAGCCCCGGGGAGTGGCCAACCCCGCACCCGGAAAGCGGATGGAGCGGGAGGGCGGGCGGGGCGTAGTCTGATTGACCGCTCGACGGCCGTGGTGAGGTAGCCACCGCAGCGGACGTCCCCACGCGCCAGGGCCCTCCCTGGATACGCGGGCGAGCCGATCGAGACCGCCAAAGAGGATCACCGTGCCCGCAACCGAAGAACGCGGCAGAGCACACCCCGAACCAGCGGGCCCTGAACCAGCACACCCCGAACCGACACGTCCCGGACCAAAACGCCTCGAAGCGGAGCTGGGCGCCGAGCAGGCCCACCTGGAGACCTCCCGGCTCGCCCTGCGGCGGATGCGGGAACGTGCCCAGTCGCTCTTCGCCACCGGGGACAAGGTCGCCGGGGACTCGTACACCGCCGAGCAGCTCGGCCGGCACCTGGCCCGGCGGGTCGCCGAGTTGGCCGACGACCCGGCCACCGCGCTCTTCTTCGGCCGCCTCGACTTCGGCCCCGCCGACCCGGAGCACGCCGAGCGGGCGTACCACGTCGGCCGGCGGCACGTCACCGACGAACGGGGCGAGCCGCTGGTGCTGGACTGGCGGGCCCCGGTGTCCCGGGCGTTCTACCGGGCCAGCGCCCGCGACCCGCAGGGTGTCGCCGTACGACGGCGGTTCGGGTTCAGTGCCGGGGCGCTTACCAGTTTCGAGGACGAGCGCCTGGACCGGGGCGAGGAGCTGGGGACCACCAGCCGGATCCTCACCGCCGAGATCGAACGCCCCCGGGTCGGGCCGATGCGGGACATCGTCGCCACCATCCAGCCCGAGCAGGACGAGCTGGTCCGGGCCGACCTGGCCGACTCGATCTGCGTCCAGGGCGCACCGGGCACCGGCAAGACGGCGGTCGGGCTGCACCGGGCCGCGTACCTGCTCTATCTGCACCGGGAGCGGTTGCGCCGGGCCGGGGTGCTGATCGTCGGCCCGAACCGGGCGTTCCTGTCCTACATCGCGGCGGTGCTGCCCGCCCTCGGCGAGGTCGAGGTGGCCCAGGCCACAGTGGAGGACCTGGTCGCCCGGGTGCCCGTGCGGGCGGTCGACGATCCGGCGGTCGCCGCCCTCAAGCACGACCCCCGGATGGCCGAGGTGCTGCGGCGCGCGGCGGACCACCTGATCACCGCCCCCACCGAACCGATCATGGTGTCGGACGGCTCGTTCCGCTGGCGGATCGGCCTGGACCCGCTGCACCGGGTGATCGAGGAGACCCGCCGGGAGGGCCTGCCGTACGGGACCGGGCGGGAGCGGGTCCGGGCCCGGGTGGTCGGGTTGCTGCAACGCCAGGCCGAGGCCCGCCGGGCCGAGTCGCCGGGCGACGCCTGGCTGCGCCGGATGGGGAAGGCCCGCCCGGTCACCGCCTTCCTCGACGCGGCCTGGCCGGCGCTGACCCCGGAAGGGCTGGTCCACTCGGTGCTCGGCGACCCGGCAGTCCTGTCCGCCGCCGCCGACGGCCTGCTCACCGACGCGGAGCAGGCCCTGCTGCCCGGCACGAAGCTGGGCCGGACGCCGAAGGCGACCCGGTGGACCGCCGCCGACACGGTGCTGATCGACGAGGCGGCCGGGCTGATCGAGCGGCCCGCCGGTTTCGGGCACGTGGTCGTCGACGAGGCGCAGGACCTCTCGCCGATGCAGTGCCGGGCCATCGCCCGTCGCAGCGAGCACGGGTCGATCACCCTGCTCGGTGACCTGGCCCAGGGCACCGCCCCGTGGGCGGCCACCGACTGGCGGGTGTCCCTGGCCCACCTGGGCAAGCCGGACGCGGTGGTGGTGCCGCTGAGCGTCGGCTTCCGGGTGCCGGCCGTGGTGGTCGCGTTCGCCAACCGGCTGCTGCCGGCGCTGGCTGTCGACGTACCCCCGGCGGTGTCGTTGCGCCACGACGGCGCGCTCGACGTGCGTGCCGTGGCCGATCTGGCGGCGGCGACGGTGGCCGAGGTGTGCGCGGCGCTCGGGCACGACGGCTCGGTCGGGGTGATCGCCGCCGACGACGCGGTGGACGGGCTGCGCGCGGCGCTCGCCGCCGCCGGGGTGCCGACCGCGACCGCCGACGACCCGGCGGCCCCGGCGCGGGTCACGGTGGTCCCCGCCACCCTGGTCAAGGGCCTGGAGTACGACCACGTGGTGGTCGTCGAGCCGGCTGCGATCGTGGCCGCCGAACCGCGTGGGCTGCACCGTCTCTACGTGGCGTTGACCCGGGCCGTGTCCGGGTTGTCGGTGCTGCACACCGCGCCGCTGCCCGGCCCGCTGGCCGAGCCGCCGGTGGCCTGACCTCCGGCCGGGCACCGACCGGGCCGGTGGGCGGCGCTGCCGTGCCGTCGGCCGCACCGGGGTGGGCAGTCCGGCTGTCCGGTGGCCGACCCGGACCACCGGCGGCTCGACTTTGTGTTTTAAAGTAGTTTGCATGAACCCGGAAGACGACGTCGCCCCGCTCGACGCCGCCGACGCGATGCGGCTGATCCGCGAACAGCGGGCCAGCACCGCCCGACGGCTGGAACCCGATCCCCGGCTGCACTACTGGCCCTGGGGGTTCGCCTGGCTGATCGGCTTCGGGGTCTACTTCCTGCGCTTCTCCCCCGACGGCCGGACCCTCGTCGACATGCCCGCCTGGCTGCCGCCGACCGTGCTCTTCGTGCTACTCGTCGCCGCCACGGTGGTCTTCGGGGTGGGCAGCGCCCGCGCCTACCGGCACGTCGCCGGCGAGTCGGCCCGGCGCGGCAGCTGGTACGGCGCGTCCTGGGGGCTCGGCTTCCTGAGCCTGTCGCTGATCCTCGGCCGGGTCACCGACAGTCTGCCGCCCGACCTCGCCGGGCTGCTCTGGTCGGCGCTGTCGGTGGCGCTGACCGGCGCGCTGCACATGGCCGGGGGCGCGATCTGGCTCGACCGCACCCTGTTCCGCCTCGGCGTCTGGCTCACCGCGGTCAACATCGTCGGGGTGCTCGCCGGCCCCGGCTGGCACGCCCTGGTGGTCTCGGTGGGCGGCGGTGGTGGCTTGCTGGTGGCCGGCGCGCTCGCCCGGCGGCGGCACGGATGAGCGAACTGGACCCGGTCATCCACGCCCAGGCCCGGCTGCGGGTGGTGGTCACCCTGGCCACCCTCGCCGCCGGCGACCGGATCACCTTCCCCCGCCTCCAGGAACTGCTCGCGATGACCGCCGGCAACCTCTCCGTCCACCTGCGCAAGCTGGAGGACGCCGGCTACGTCGAGATCGACAAGACCCACCGCGGACGTACCCCGACCACCCTGGTCCGGCTCAGCCGGCGCGGCCGGCGGGCGTTCGAGGAGTACACCGAGAACATCCGTGCCCTGCTCGACCCCGCCGACCCCCGGGAGAACCGATGATCCTCGCCCACGCCGACCAGGCCACCCGCCGGTACGGCGACGTCCTCGCCCTCGACCGGGTCGACCTGACCGTCTCTGCCGGTGAACTGGTCGGCCTGCTCGGGCCGAACGGCGCCGGCAAGAGCACCCTGATCAACATGCTGGTCGGGCTGCGCCGACCGACCGCCGGCCGGGTCGAACTCTTCGGCGGCGACCCACGCCGGCCGGCGTCCCGGCGGCAGCTCGGGGTCACCCCGCAGGAGACCGGCCTGCCCGGCACGCTCCGGGTCGGCGAGGTGGTCGACTTCGTCGCCGCGCACTTCCCCGACCCGGTGCCCCGGGCCGAGCTGCTCGACCGGTTCGGCCTCGCCGACCAGGTCAGACGGCAGACCGGTGGGCTCTCCGGCGGTCAGCGGCGTCGGCTCGCCGTCGCGCTGGCCTTCGTCGGCCGGCCCCGGCTGGTCGTCCTCGACGAACCCACCACCGGGCTGGACGTCGAGGCCCGGCGCACCCTGTGGGAGGCGATCCGGTCGTTCCACGCCGACGGCGGGACGGTCCTGCTGAGCAGCCACTACCTCGAAGAGGTGGAGGCGTTGGCGCAGCGGGTGGTGGTGATCGGGCAGGGGCGGGTGCTCGCCGACGACACCGTCGACGCGATCCGGGGCATCGTCGGCGTCCGCCGGGTCAGCCTGGTCGCCGACGACCTGCCGGCGCTGCCCGGTGTGGTCGCCACCGAGCACACCGAGGGGCGTACCCACCTGCTCACCACCGACGCCGACCAACTGGTCCGCGACCTGGTCACCGCCAGGGTGACGTTCCGCGAGCTGGAGGTCCGCCCCACCTCGCTGGAGGAGGCGTTCCTCGCCATCACCGCCACCAGTGCCGCCGTCGGCGGCCGACCCACCGCCTGAGGAGTCGACGCCGTGCCGCTCGCCCTGGTCCACGCCCGCTACCAGCTACTGGAGATCATCCGCATCCCGGTCGCCGTGGTCGGTAGCGCCTTCTTTCCCGCCGCCGCGATGCTCTTCTTCGTCGTCCCGTTCGCCGGGGACGACCCGACCGGCGCCACCTACGCCACCGCCGCGATGGTCACCTTCGCGGTGATGAGCGCCAACATCTTCCAGTACGGCGTCGGCGTCGCCGAGGACCGCGACCAGCCGTGGAACCCGTACACCCGGACCCTGCCGGCCGGCCCGGGGCCCCGACTTGCCGGACGGATCCTGGCCGGGCTGGTGCTGACGTACCTGTCGATGCTGCCCGTCGTGATCATCGCGGCGGTCGCCACCGCCGCCCGGGTCACCCCGGCCGGGCTGCTGCTCGGCACGGTCACCGTGGCCGTGGTGTCGGTGCCGTTCACCCTGCTCGGCCTCGCCATCGGCTACTCGTTGCCGAGCAAGGCGGCGATCGTGGTCGCGCAGGTCGTCTTCTTCCCGCTGGCTTTCGGCGGCGGCCTGCTCTCCGGCCCGGACGACGCACCCGGCTTCATCAAGGTGATCGCCCCGTTCCTGCCCACCCGGGGCGCGGTCGAGCTGATGTGGACGGCGGTCGGCGACTGGCGACCCGACCCGCTCGCCCTGACCATGCTCGGCGTCTGGATCGTGCTGCTCGCCGGGGTCTCCGGCTGGGCCTACCGGCGGGACGAGGGTCGCCGGTTCAGTTGACCTTTCGCCGGTTCGGCCCGGTGACCGCCGACCGGTGCCACGATGCCGGCAGGGCGTCCACCGGCACGCCCCCGCAGCCGAGAGGGGCCGACAATGAGCACCGTCGCCGCGGGCACGCCCTGCTGGACCGACCTGGCGACCCCCGACCTGGACGCCGCCCGACGGTTCTACCCGGAGCTGTTCGGCTGGACCGGCCGGATCGCGCCGGAACCCGAGGCGGCCGGCTACACCACCTTCCGCAAGGACGGCCGGGCGGTGGCCGGCGCCGGCCCACCGGCCGGTCCGGACCAGGTGCCGGTCTGGTCGACGTACATGGCGACCGACGACGCCGACCTGGTCACCACCCGGGTCGAGGCGGCCGGCGGGCAGGTGCTCGTCGCCCCGTTCGACGTCCTCGACGCCGGCCGGATGGCGGTCTTCGCCGACCCGGCCGGCGCGGTGTTCAGCGTCTGGCAACCGATGCGGATGCCCGGGGCGGAGTTGCTCGACGCCCCCGGGGCGATGTGCTGGAACGAGCTGGTCAGCCCGGACCCGGAGGGCGCGGAGGTCTTCTACGAGCTGGTCTTCGGCTGGCACCCGGAGGAACAACCCACCGCCGGGTACGGCTACACCGGCTGGCGGTGCGGGGCACGGATCGTGGCCGGAATGCTGCCGACGACCGGTGACGGTGGCGCGCGGCCGGCGTACTGGTCGGTGTTCTTCGCGGTGGCCGACGTGGACGCCGCCGCCGCCCGCGCCACCATCCTCGGCGGCACCATCCACACCCCGCCCCGGGACACCCTGCTGGGCCGCCTCACCACCCTCCGCGACCCGCAGGGCGCCATTTTCTCCCTGCTCCAGACGGAAGCCGGGCGCGGCGACGTCGACCCCTCATGATCGCGGTGCCCCCGGGCGGGTGGGGACCACCAGGGGGCCGTGGTCGCCGGGGATCACCCGGACCCGGGCGCGGTAGTGGCGGGACAGCAACTCCTCGGTGAGCACCCGGTCGGGTGACCCCACCGCGACGACCCGGCCGTCGGCGAGCAGCACCATCCGGTCGGCGTACTCGCCGGCGACCGAGAGGTCGTGCATGGTGGCCAGCACGGTGAGGCCGTGTGCCCGGCGGAGCTGGTCGACCAGCTCCAGCACCTCCTGCTGGTGACCGATGTCCAGCGCGCTGGTCGGCTCGTCCAGCAGCAGCAGGGTGGCACCCTGGGCGAGCGCGCGGGCCAGGAAGACCCGCTGCCGCTCACCGCCGGAGAGGGTGGCCAGCTCCCGCCGGTGGAACCCGGTCAGATCCAACCGGTCGAGTACGTCGTGCACGGCGGCCAGGTCGGCGGTCGACTCCCGACCCAGCGGCGCGATGTACGGGGTCCGCCCCAGCAGGACGTAGTCGAACACCGACATGCCCGCCGGCACCACCGGGGACTGTGCCACCGTCGCCACCACCCGGGCCCGGTCCCGACGACGCAGCGCGCCGGACGGCGTACCGAACAGCGAGACCGCGCCCGGGGCGGGCAGCAGGCCGCCGACGGCACGCAGCAGGGTCGACTTGCCGGCGCCGTTCGGCCCGATCACGGTGACCCACTCACCCGGGGCGACCGTAAGGTCGACCCCGGCCAGGACCACCTCCCCGCCCAACCGCACGTGCAGCCCCCGCACCTCCACCGCCGGCAGAACCGGCTCACTCCTCGCGCTCACGGGCTTATCTCTGTTCGCGACTGCGGGGCTCGCAACACCGGCTCACTCCTCGCGCTCACGGGAACACCCGGCGGGCGGTGCGTAGGACCAGGACGAAGAACGGGCCGCCGAGCAGGGCGGTCACCACGCCGATCGGGATCTCGGCGGGGGCGGCTGCGGTGCGGGCGACCACGTCGGTGAGCGCCAGGAACGCCGCGCCGAAGAGCATCGACAGCGGGAGGATCACCCGGTAGCTCGACCCGGCCAGCAACCGTACGGTGTGCGGCACGATGATCCCGACGAAACCGATCAGCCCGGACGCGGAGACGGCGGCGGCGGTGCCGAGCGAGGCGGCGGCGATCAGCAGGTAGCGGGAGCGCTGCGGGTGCAGGCCGAGGCTGGCCGCCTCGTCGTCGCCGACGGAGAGCACGTCGAGTTCGCGGCGGTGCAGCAGCACCACCACGGCGGTCAGCACGAAATAGGGCAGGATCAGCCGGACGTCGCCCCAGCCGGCGGTGCCCAGCCGGCCGAGCAGCCAGGAGTAGACCTGCTGGATGCTGTCGGAGTGCCGTTGCAGCAGGTACGTCTGCCCGGCGGCGAGGAACGCCGACACCGCCACCCCGGCCAGGATCAGGGTGGCCGGGGAGCGGTCCCGCCCACCCGCCGCCCCGAGCAGGTAGGTCAGGGCGACCGCCCCGAGCGAGCCGACGAACGCGGCGAGCGGGATGGTGACAGGCATCCCGGTCAGCGCCCCACCCGCCCCGGCACCCCCCAGCGTGATCACCGCGGTCACCGCGAGCCCCGCGCCGGCCGCCACCCCCAGCAGGTACGGGTCGGCCAGCGGGTTGCGGAACACGCCCTGGTAGCAGCCGCCGGCCAGGGCGAGCAGACCACCGACGAGCAGGCCGAGCACCACCCGGGGCAGCCGCAGCTCGGTGACGATGGCGATCTCGCGTTCGGTCAGCCCGCTGTCCAGGCGTACCCCGGGCAGCAGGTTGAGCAGTTCGGCGGCGACGCTGCCGGGCGGCAGGCCGACCGGGCCGAGGGACACCCCGGCGACCAGGGCCACCAGCACGGCGAGTACCCCGGCGGCGAGCCAGCGCTTGCGCAGCCCGGCCGGTCGGGGCGTACCGGCGGGAGCCTTCGGGGTGCGGGCCGACCCGGCGGCGGACCGTCGACCCGGGGCGGACGCCGGCCCGGTCGGCCCGGACCCGGTCGGCCCGGACCCGGCCGGGGATGCGCCGGCTACCGGACCGGGCTCGGGTACGCCGGGCGGCCGGGACGCGTCGGGCGTCCCGGCCGGCCCGGGGTCGGTGGAGCGCACGGTCACCGGTGGTGGACCGTCACGCCGGCACCTTGGCGGTGGCGTCGACGATCGAGCGGAGCAGGTCGACCACGCGCGGCCCCCAGCGCGAGGCGACGTCGTCGTCGAGGGCGACGACCTGGTTGTTCTTGACGGCGGTGACGCCGGCCCAGCCGCTGCGCGCCTTGACCGTGTCGGCGCTCTGCTGGCAGCACTTGACGTCGGCCAGGAAGACGAAGTCCGGGTTCGCCTTGACGATGACCTCCTGGGAGAGCTGCGGGTAACCGCCGTTCTTGCCGTCGGCGTCGGAGGCGTCGGCGATGTTCTCCAGGCCGGCCATCGCGTAGATCGAGCCGATGAAGGTCTTGCTGGTCGCGCTGTACAGCTCCGGCCCCAGCTCGTGGTAATAGGTCAGCTTGGTCGACCGCTGCGGCAGGTCCTTGGTGAGCTTGCCGATCTCGTCCTTCATCCGGGCGGTGACGTCGGCCGCCTCGGTCGGGTGGCCGGTGAGCGTGCCCAGGTCGGTGAGCTGCCGGTAGGTGTCGTCGAGGGTGGTCGCGGCCGGGGTGAGCAGCACCGGGACCTTGAGCGCGGTGAGCTGGGCGACGATCTTGTTGGTGTCGTTGGCGAGCACCACCAGGTCGGGGTTCTTGCCGGCGATCGCCTCGGCGTTGGGCTGGAAGCCGGACAGCTCGCTCTTGGGCGCGTCGGCAGGGAAGTTCGACTGGTCGTCGACGGCGGCCACCTGCTTGCCGGCGCCGATGGCGAAGAGCATCTCGGTCGCGGTGGGCGACAGCGAGACGATCTTCTCGGGCCGCTCGTCCAGGGTGAGGTTGCCGACCGTCGCCGGGAAGGCGGCGGTGCCGGAGCTGCCGCCGGTGGCGGGGGTGTCGGAGGTCTTCTCGGCGCACGCGCCGAGGGCGAGGGCGGCCACCGCGAGGGTCGCGGCGAACAGCCGGGGGGTACGTCGGGACATCTGGCCTCCTGTCGGTCGAGGAGCGTGGTGCTTCGCCGACAGGGCCGCTGGCGTACCCGTCCGCGAGGCGCCCTTCCTCGAGAGCGCGTGTCGCGACCGACCGCAGGCGACCTGGCTCGTCCCCACACGCGACGACGCCGGCCGCTCAGGCCGGGCGTCGGGGTGGCCCCGGCAGGGCCGGGAACCACGGTGGGGCATCTCAGTTGCGGGACAGCGCCGGTTTCGCACCGGCTTCGCTGCGGATCGATCGGGTGCCACGGTAGCGCACGACCAGCGAAGATCGTCTGGTCGGGAGGGGTGGGTGGGGTCCCGTCGGGGGCTTACGGGACCCCACCCGGAGTCACGTCAGAGGGTTCAGCAGTACGTGCTCTGCTTGTTGATCACCCGGTAGGGGCAGTCGGCGTACTCCGACAGGAGCAGCACCGCCTCCTTGTTCCGGGAGGTCTGCGCCGGGATCACTTCGTCGGGCGGGTAGAAGCCGCCGCCGGCACCGGACGATCCGGGATACATCTCGAAGGTGTACGCCCAGATCTTGTGTGTCGCCCACATCCAGTCGAGGCTGTCGCCGTCGGTGATGTAGAGGTCGCTTGACTGCTCGGGGGTGTACCCGTTGGTGGCCGCCATCTGCTGCCCGAGGGTGGCGAAGGTGTTGTACTGGTCGGCCGTCATCCCGCTGGGGGTGTTCGCGGTGGTGTAGCCGAACGGCCAGAGCACCAGCTGCGAGTAGGTGTGCCAGTCGATGTTGGCCTTGATCTGCTGCACCCCGCCGACGACCCGGCTGTTGACGAAGTCCCGCAGCGCCTTGGTCTCCGGCGCGGAGAAGGCCGACGGCCCCCGGTAGGTGGTCGACGACGGGGTGCCGGACGAGCCACCGCAGCAGCCCCAGTTGTAGCCCCAGTTCCGGTTCAGGTCGGTGCCGACCGCCGCGGCGCCGCTGTTGGGCTGCCGGTTCTTACGCCAGGAGCGGTAGGAGCCGGTGGCGATGTCGTACTCGCTGCCGTCCGGGTTGACCGTGGGGACGATCCAGATCTCCCGGGAGTTGACGATGCCGGTGATCCGGGAGTCGGTGCCGTAGCTGTCGGTGAAGAGGTTGAGCAGGTAGATCGCCATCTCGACGGTCAGGTGCTCGCGGGCGTGCTGCTGGGAGTTGAACAGGATCTCCGGTTCGGCCTCGTCGGTGCCGACGTTGTCGGAGATCTTGACCGCCATCAGGTCGCGGCCCTCGTACGACCTACCGATGCTGATCTTGCGGGCGATGGCCGGGTGGTCCGCGACCACCTGGTTGACCACGGCGGTCAGCTCGGCATAGTCGTGGTAGTTCGAGTCGGCCGGCGGGAAGGCGTAGGTGCCCGCCCCCTCGGCGGGGGCCGGCGTGGCCTCCTTCTCCAGCCGGAAGCCGAGCCGGGTGATCGCGGCGGCCTCGGACCGGGTGGCCGAGACGTACAGCACGCCGTGCTCGGCGGAGTCGATGGCCGCGCCGGTGCGGGCGACGGCGTTACGGTCGGCCAGGGTACGGGGGCCGAGCACCCGGTATTCGGCGGCGGCGGGCTCGGGTTCCGGGGCCGGGCGCGCGGAGACCGGCCCGGTGGCGACGGCGGTGAGGCCGAGGCCGGCGACGACGGCGAGCACCAGCCGACGCCGGAAGGGGGAGGTGCGGAAGGCCATGGACGTCCTCCTCGGGGTACGGGTATCCCGCTGTGCGCCCACTCCACCAGGAGTCACCTGGTCATATCAATATCTGTGACTATCTCTGACCATCCCGATCGGATCGTCATCCCGGCAAGGATTTTCCTTCTACCACGACCTGGCGAAATTTCCTGCCGCGCGGGACAGTGAACGGCAACGATTCCCCACCCTGCGGAGTTGCCATGTCCAGCAGAGCCCTGCGCGCGGTCGCCCTCGTCGGCGTCGCCACCCTCACCCTGCTCGCCAGCACCGCTCCCGTCCGCGCCGGTGGCCCGTCACCCGCCGCGGACCGCACGCCCGCCGGCGGACACGACGAGCAGATCACCTTCCAGGAGTGGTCCCGGCACCCCGACTGGCGGGCCGGCACCCACCGGGGCACGTACGCCGTACCCGGCCACCGCGGCGGCCTCACCATCGGCCGTCCCGCCGGCAGCACCGAGTTCACCGACCCGCACACCGGCACCACCCGCACCTGGGAGTACGCCACCTGGACCTCGCCGCGCACCCCGATCGGCTTCGACGCCACCGAACTCGTCGCCTCCTGGAACGCCGACACCCCCGCCGGCACCTGGCTCCAGGTCGAACTCCAGGGCACCTACACCACAGGCGACCACACCCCGTGGTACGTGATGGCCCGCTGGGCCGACGGTGACGAGGACATCGCCCGGGCCACCCTGGACGGTCAGGGCGACCCCTGGTCCAGCGTCTGGACCGACACCTTCGCCATCGACGACGCCGCCGCCGGAGTGCTGCTGCGGTCGTACCGACTGCGGCTCACCCTCTACCGCGCGCCCGGCCAGGCCGCCTCACCCCGGGTCCGGATGCTCGGCGCGATGAGTTCGCAGGTGCCGGACCGGTTCACCGTCACCCCCAGCCGGGGCGGCATCGCCTGGGGCACCGAGTTGCCGGTGCCGGCCCGCTCCCAGATGATCCACCGGGGCAGCTACCCGGAGTGGGGCGGCGGCGGGCAGGTCTGGTGCAGCCCGACGTCCACCACGATGGTGCTGGAGTACTACGGCAGGCTGCCGTCGGCCGCCGACCTGGCCTGGATCGACCCCGACCACCCCGACCCGCAGGTCGTCCACGCCGCCCGGATGACCTGGGACAACGAGTACGAAGGCGCGGGCAACTGGCCGTTCAACACCGCGTACGCGGCAAGCTTCCCCGGCATCGAGGCCCGGGTGACCCGGCTGCACTCGCTCGACGAGGTGGAACGGTTCGTCCGGGCCGGCATCCCCGTGATCACCTCGCAGTCCTTCCTCGACACCGAGCTGGACGGGTCGAACTACGGCACCTCCGGGCACCTGTTCGTGATCGTCGGCTTCACCGCCGACGGTGACGTGATCGTCAACGACCCGGCGTCGGCGTCCAACGCCGAGGTGCGCAACGTCTACCGGCGGGACCAGTTCGAGCAGATCTGGCTGCGGACCAAGCGCCACCGGGCCGACGGCTCGGTGGCCGGCGGTCCGGGCGGCATCGCCTACCTGATCAAGCCGACCGACCGCCCGTGGCCGGTCGTCCCGGGCTCCACCAACTGGTGATCCTGCGGGGCGGGGGTCAGGGGCGCGGGTCGCCCCCGGCGGGGTGGTCGTCGCCGGCCAGGGCGGAGCGCAGCCGTTCCTTCTCCGCGCGTCGCCGCTCGGCGGCGGCGGCCACCTCCTCGGCCATCTGGTCCCGCCAGCCCCGGAGCAGGAAGAACGACGCGGCGGCGGAGAAGATCAACGCCACCATCAGCTTCAGGAAGAGGTTCATCCCGACCGGCCACAGCGCCGCCACGACCACCAGGAACAGCCCGATCCGGGCCAACGTGTACTTGACCGCCGCGCTCATGCGCCAACCTCACTTCGCGACTGCGGGGCTCGCAAACCCGGCTCACTCCTCACGCTCATGGGCCCACCTCACTTCGCGACTGCGGGGCTCGCAAACCCGGCTCACTCCTCGCGCTCATGCTTCCCACCTCTTGCTTCTGCGCCGGGGCCCCGACGCCTGTGGTTCAGCCCGTGCGTCGGGCCAGCCAGTGCACGCCCTGGAACCAGAGCGCCGCGTACCCGATGGTGAACGCGAGCGCGGCCAGCCCGCCGGTGAACAGCGGTGCCAGCCCTGCGGCGAGGCCCGCCACCAGCAGCCCGGCGAGCACCGCGACCACCGCGGCGGACAACGCCGCGACCACCCGGGCCGCGCCGAAGTCCCAGGCCCGGAAGTCGTCCCAGAACAGCCAGGCCGGCAGGATCACCGCGAGCCAGCCATTGGTACGGCCGAAGTCGCCCGCGCCGGCCACCGCGAACGCCCAGTCGAAGAGCACAAGCGCCAGCAGGCCGATCAGCCAGCCGGCCACGCTCACCCCGAGCAGGTCACCCAGGGTCACAATGCGCCCCTCGGCGTCCCGGCGGGGAAAACCGCTGTGCTGCGGCGCGGTCGGCTGCTGTCCGGTCATGGTGTGCCGAGCATACGGTCGGGTCAGGCCCAGACCTGCTGGGGCTCGGCACGCCGCTGCGCCGGCGAAGGCGCCCGGTCGTACTCGCGCACCACGTTGTAGCGGGTGTCCCGCTCGACCGGCTGGAAACCGGCGTCCCAGATCAGGTGCAGCAGGTCGTCCCGGTGCATCGTGTTCGGGGTGCCGTACGAGTCGGCGTCGTGGGTGATCTTGTATTCGACGACCGAACCGTCCAGGTCGTCCACGCCGAAGTTGAGCGACAGCTGGGCCACCGACAGCCCGTGCATCACCCAGAAGTTCTTCACGTGCGGGACGTTGTCGAACAGCAGCCGGGAGACCGCGAACGTCTTCAACGACTCGGCCGGCGAGGCCATCGTGGTGCGCGCCTGGATCCGGTTACGGATCTTGCCGTCCGCCGAGTCGACGAAGTCGTGCTGGTAGCGCAGCGGGATGAAGACGGCGAAACCGCCGGTCTGGTCCTGCAGCTCGCGCAGCCGCAGCACGTGGTCGACCCGGTGCCGGGGCTCCTCGATGTGGCCGTAGAGCATCGTCGCCGGGGTCTTCATGCCCTTGGCGTGGGCCAGCGCGTGGATCCGCGACCAGTCCTCCCAGTGGCAGGCATGGTCGACGATGTGCTGGCGGACCTCCCAGTCGAAGATCTCCGCGCCGCCGCCGGTCAGCGACTCCAGGCCGGCGTCCATCAGCTCGTCGAGGATCTCGTCGGCCGACAGGCCGCTGATCTTCTCGAACCACTGCACCTCGGTCGCGGTGAAGCACTTGAGCTTGACGTTCGGCAGCGCCGCCTTCAGCTCCCGCAGCACCTTCGGGTAGTAGCGCCAGGGCAGCGTGGGGTGCAGGCCGTTGACGATGTGCAGCTCGGTGAGCTGCTCGTCCTCCATCTCCTTGGCCTTGCGGACCGCCTCGTCGATGCGCATCGTGTACGCGTCCTTCTCGCCCGGCTTGCGCTGGAAGGAGCAGTACGCACACGAGGCGGAACAGACGTTCGTCAGGTTGAGGTGCCGGTTGACGTTGAACATCACCCGTTCGCCGTTCAACTCCGTACGCCGGTGGTGGGCCAGCCGGCCCAGCCAGGTCAGGTCGTCGCTCTCATAGAGGGCGATCCCGTCCGAGCGGGTCAGTCGCTCCCCCGCGTACACCTTCGCTTCGAGCTCACGCTTGAGTCCGGCGTCCATCGAAAAGCCACGTCCCTTCCACCTGCGGTCCCGATCGAGCCTACGTCGGACCACCGACGGGTCGGCAGGACGGGCACCGGCAGCGACGTACTTCACCCGTACTCCCAGGCTTCTCCAAGCCGTCTGCGCATCGACATCGTTGTCCCGGTGCGGTAAGACAGGATGGGGCGCAACGCACGACCGGTGGCGTCCCGGTCGCCGCGCCCACCCCGCGCGGCGCCATCACGCGACATCAGGGAGCGGAATGGTCGACAGCGGGCACGGGCGACGGCAGCAACGACGCAGAAGCCCGCTGATCTCCCCGGTGCTACGTCCGGCGCTCTGGTCGGCCCTGCTCGGCGCGGTCGCCGCGATGGTCCTGACCACCCCGGCCTACGCCGAGCCGCCGCTGCCCAACACCGTCCCGGACACCGGTACCCGGCCGGTGGCGGCGGGCGGATTGCAGTTGCCCGGCGCGGCGGCCCCCGGCTACCCGACCCTCGGTCAGCCCGGCTATCCGACCCTGCCGGTCGGCGGGCTCCCGACCAGTCCGCTGCTGTCCCAGATCGACGCCCTGACCGCGCAGAACGGTCAGCTCGCCGACCAGCTCCTCCAGTTGCAGAAGCAGCGCGACGACGCGCGGCTCCAACTCACCGGCGTGCAGGGTGAGCTGACCCGGGCCCGGGGCGCGCTGACCGTGGCCGAGCAGCAGGCCAACGCCGTCGCCGCCAACGCCTTCAAGGCCGCCGCCGCCCTGCCGCCCGGCGAACTCGCCCGCGACCTGCGCGGGTTGAGCGTCCTGCAGCGGGTCTCCCGGGGTGAGCAGGCCGACGACGAGACCACCGCGGCGGCCGGTGAACTGTCCCGGGCCCGCACCGCCGAGCAGGTCGCGGCCCAGGCGGTCACCGCCGCCGAGGACCGGGTCCGGCGGGCCGAGGAGCAGTTCGCCGCGGTACAGAAGGCGCTGCGCGACAACGACGCCACGCTGATCAAGCTGCGGGCCAACAACCAGACCCAGCTCATCGCGCTGGAGAAGCAGCAGGAGGCCGCCGAGCAGAAGCTGGGCGCGGCGTACGTCGAGGGGCAGAGCAGCAGCGGCCTGAACGCCAGCCCGCAGGCGCTCGCCGCCGTGCGGTACGCGCTGGCGCAGCTCGGTGACCCCTATCTCTGGGCGGCCGAGGGCCCGGACCGGTTCGACTGCTCCGGCCTGATGTGGGCCGCCTACCGGTCCGCCGGGTACTACGACCTGCCCCGGGTCGCCCGCGACCAGTACTACGCCACCCGCGGCCGGACGGTCTCCCAGGGTGCCCTGCTCCCCGGCGACCTGCTCTTCTTCGCCTCGGGCAGCAGCTGGACGACCATCCACCACGTCGCGATGTACATCGGTGGCGGGCGGATGGTGCAGGCGCCGCGCAGCGGGGACGTGGTCAAGATCTCCCAGGTCCGCTGGTCCGGCCTCTACGCCTCCACCCGGGTCGTCGGCGCGGTGACCACCCCCGGCTCCCCGGTCACCCAGATCCCGACGCCGACCCCGAAGCCCACCACGCCCTCGCCGAAGCCGACCACCGCGTCCCCGAAGCCCACCACGCCGACGCCTCGGCCGACCGGCGGGTCGACCACGGTACCGACGAAGCCCCCGACCCCGACCCCGACCCCGACGTCCAGCTCCACGACGCCGACCCCGACGCCCACGCCGACCAAGAGCGCGGGCCCGACGCCGAGCGTCTCCGGTTCCGGCACCCCGACCCCGCAGACCAGCAGCGCCACCCCGACCACGGCCACCAGCACCGGCACCCCGGAGAGCAGCCGGTCGGCGTCCGCCTCGGCATCGGCGACCGCCTCGGCGAGCACCGGGAGCTGACCGACCGTCCCCGGCGCGTCGGCCCCGGTCGGTACTCCGGCTGTGCCGACGGGGCGAGATGTGGCACGGTGACACGAGGCACAGCCGGTCACCGGTCACGGGACGCGGGACGCGGGTGCGAGGGTGCGCGGAGGGTGATCATGGGTGAGCAAGAGGTTCCGGTGGAGCGGGTCGACCAGGGGCCCGTGCCCGACCCGGCCGCCGACGCCCCGGGCCGGCCCACCGGAGCTGCCGACCGGCCAGCCCGCGCCACGGCCAGCGTGAGCACCGTGACCGCACCGCCCGAGGGTGGTGAACCGTCCGCCGAGCCGGCCGTCGCGACCACCTACCGAGCCGGCGCCCCGGTGGCCTCCGCCGGCCCCGACGACGCACCCGCCGCCCCGGCCGTCGTTCCCGGACAGCGCGGCGGACCGGACGGCGGCACGGCACGAGCCAGCGTCTCCGTCCCCGGGCTCAGCCGGATCTCCGCCGCCGAGGCCGAAGGCGCGGCGGCAGGAGCGGGGACGCGAGCCGGCGATGCGGCCGGTGGGGTGTACCGGTCGACCCCGGTCGCTCCGGAGCCGCCGGAGCCGGCACTGCCCCCGGAGCCAGCACTGCCCCCGGAGCCGGTCCGGCCGCCCACCCCGCCGACCCCGGCACCGGAGCCCACCCCGGAACCGCCACCGCCGCCGAAACCCGCTCCCGGGCCGGCCCCGAGCCCGTCGCCGTTCACTCCCGAGCCGCCGGCGCCCGGTCCGTTTCCCGCGCCGGTTCCGCCGCTGCCCGGTCCCGTCCCGGTCCCACCCGGGCCGGTCCCACCCGTACCCGGGCCGCCGGTGCCGCCCCCGGGTCCGGCGGTGCCTCCGCCTCCGCCGTCGCCCGGCCCGATGCCGGCGCCTCCGTTCCCGCCGCCACCGGCCATGCCCGACCGGCCGAACCCGACGCCCACCTTCCGGGCCAGCGCCCCCGCCACCGCCACCCCGCCCGGCGGGGCCGTCCCCACGCCCGGCAGCACCATCCCCACTCCCGGCAGCACCGTCCCCACGCCCGGCGGGGCCGCCACCGCGCCCGGCAGCACCGCCACCGCGCCCGGCTCGGCGGGTCCGGCCCCGACGCCTGCGGCCTCGGTGGGGCCAGCCGGTGCGGGGGGTGCCGGTGCGGCCGTGCCCACGTTCCGGGCACCGGTCGTCCCCGACCCGTCAGCCGGGGACGCCACGTCGGTGCTACCGGTGGTGTCGGCTTCCGCACCGCCCGGCCGGTCCCCGGCCGCACCCGGTCCGCGCCGGACGGCCACCGGTACGTCCTATCGTGGCGGCCAGGACCTCGCAAGCGTCGGCTTCGGCGGCGGCACCGACGGGCCGGGGCACTCCACGATCGCCTTCCCGGCCGCCAATCCGGTGGAGAACTCCGGCTCGCTGACCGGGCACATCCTGGCCCAGGGCTGGTCCGACACGCCGACCTCGCGGACCAGGACCACCCGGGTGGTGATCGTGCTGGCCGCCTCGCTGGGGTTGCTGGTGGCGATCAGCGTGCTGGTCGTCCTGCTCGCCGGCGACGTGATGGACGGGCTGGTCGGCGGCATGCTGTCCAAGTGAGATCGGGCCGAGGCTGCGCTCGACGGATGTCCTGCTGGGCGGGCCTGCCGGGCGGGTGAGGACGACCGAGCCGAGGTGAGTCCGCCCACTACCGCCTCGGGATGCACTGGCGGCACCGCCGGATCGCCGTACACTTGTCGGGATCACTGACCTGGCGCGCGTGGCGTGCCCCTGGGCGATCTTGCGGGCGATTCGGCGGCGTACCTCATGCTGCGGCGGGCCATCGCGAAGATGCGCCCCGCTCGAAAGGCATTTCTTGACCACCTCTGTTGACCCCGGCACCATTCCGTCCGCCCACGACCTCCCGACCGGTGACGTCACCGGCACCGAACCGGCCCCGACCGCCCCCGTCGTCGGCTTCGCCGACCTGGGGCTGCCCCGGCAGTTGGTCGACACCCTCGCCCGGCAGGGCATCACCGCCCCGTTCGAGATCCAGCGGGCCACCCTGCCCGACGCCATCGCCGGCCGGGACGTGCTCGGTCGGGGCCAGACCGGCTCCGGCAAGACCCTGGCCTTCGGCCTGGCGGTCATCGCCCGGCTGGCCGAGCGCAACCGGGCCCGGCCGCTGCACCCGCGCGCCCTGGTCCTGGTGCCCACCCGCGAGCTGGCGATGCAGGTCAACGACGCGCTGCTGCCGCTGGGCAAAGCCGTCGGGATCTTCCTCAAGACCGCCGTCGGCGGCGTGCCGTACGACCGGCAGATCGACGCGCTGCGTCGGGGTGTCGAGATCGTCGTAGCCACCCCGGGCCGACTCGGTGACCTGATCAACCGGGGCGTCTGCGTCCTGGACGACGTCGAGGTGACCGTCCTCGACGAGGCCGACCAGATGGCCGACATGGGCTTCCTCCCCGAGGTCACCGAACTGCTCGCCAAGACCCCGGCGAACGCCCAGCGGCTGCTCTTCTCGGCCACCCTGGACGGCGACGTCGACACCCTGGTCAGGCGGTTCATGACCGACCCGGTGACGCACTCCACCGCCCCGTCGACCGCCTCGGTGTCCACCATGGACCACCACCTGCTGCTGATCCCGCCACACGACAAGTTCGCCGTGGCGGCGTCGATCGCGGCCCGCCCCGGCCGGACCATGCTCTTCGCCCGTACCCAGCTCGGCGTGGACCGGCTGGTGGAACAGCTCGGCGCGGTGGGTGTGCGGGCCGGTGGGCTGCACGGCGGCAAGACCCAGCGGATGCGCACCAAGACCCTCGCCGAGTTCAAGGAGGGACGGATGAACGTGCTGGTCGCCACCGACGTGGCGGCCCGGGGCATCCACGTCGACGGGGTCTCCCTGGTGCTGCACATCGACCCGCCGAAGGACCCGAAGGACTACCTGCACCGGGCGGGCCGTACCGCTCGGGCCGGCGAGTCCGGCGCGGTGGCCACACTGGTGCTGCCCAAGCAGCGGCGGACCACGCTGGCGATGATGGAGAAGGCCGGCGTGGCGCCGGCCGAGACGCGGGTCCGGGTCGGCGACGCGGTGCTTACCGAACTGACCGGTGCCCGCGAGCCCAGCGGCGTCCCGGTCCCGGTACGCGAGGAGCCCGACGCGCGCCGGCACGGCGACCGGCCGCGCCGCTTCGGCGACCGGGACTCCAGGGGCTACGGCGGCAACCGGGACAGCCGGGGTTACGGCGGCAACCGGGACTCCCGGGGCTACGGCGGGGACCGGAGCTACGGTGGCGACCGACCGACCGGGGATCGCCAACCCACCGGCGAGCGCGGTTACCGCGACCGTCCCACCGGCGAGCGCGGCTACAGCGCCCGCCCCGGCGGCGAGCGGGGTTACGGCGACCGTCCCGCCGGCGACCGCGGTTACAGCGCCCGCCCCGGCGGCGAGCGCAGCTACGGTGACCGGGCCAGCGAGCGGGGTTACGGCGAACGACCCGGCGGCGAGCGGGGTTACGGCGACCGCACCCGGACCGAGCGGGGTTACGGCGACCGCACCGATCGGCGCTTCGGAGACCGGGGCGAGCAGCGGTTCGGCGGCCGGAGCGACCAGCCTTCCGGGGAGCGCCGGTTCGGCAGCGGTGACCCCCGTGGCGGCGACCGGCAGGGCGGGTTCCGCACCGAGGGGCGGGTTCGCGACGACCGACCGCGCGACGACCGGCAGGGTTTCGGCGGCCGGCCGCCGGCGCGTACCCACTGATCCGACGAATCGTCGACGCCGCCCCGGAGCCCACGCTCCGGGGCGGCGTTTCCGCATGGCGCTGCCGGCGGCAACCGGCTGGCGTAACGTCCGAACCATGCCGAGGTCACTCTTCTGGAGCCGGACGGACACCGCCGGGGCCGAGCACGCCGTCCTCGACGACGGGTCCGGTGTCGCCGCGCACGGCACCCAACTGGCGGTCGACCCGATCCCCTACACCTGCCGTTACCGGTTGGTGACCGACGCGGACGGAGTCACCACGTCGCTCGCCGTGGAGGTCGAGGGGGCCGGCTGGTCACGGACCGTACGGCTGGAACGCGGGGCGGACGGTTGGCGGGCGACGACCGGCGAGCAGGGCGACCTGGACGCGGTGCTCCGAGCGGCCGGTCGTCCACCGGCAGGGCTGCCCGGCATCGAGGACACCGACCGGCTGCACGACGCCCTCGACGTCGACCTGGGCGGCTCGGTGCTGTTCAACAGCCTGCCGATCCGCCGGTTGGGGTTGGCCGGAGCCACGTCCAGCGTCGAGCACCGGATCACCGTGGCGTGGGTGCTGGTGCCGAGCCTGGAGGTGGTGGCCGGCGAGCAGGTCTACACCGCGCTGGGGTCGGGGCGGGTCGGCTTCGCCAGCGACACCTTCCGGGCCGAACTGACAGTGGACGACGACGGCTTCGTGATCCGCTATCCGGGCCTCGCGGAGCGGTCGCCCGCCTGAGTCCGACCGTCCGTCGCCCCGAACAGGGGTGACGCCGCCGCCCGTCGTACGCGCCGCCCGCAATGTCGAACGGACGCCTGCCGGTGGTCGCCCGAACAGTTGGGCCGACAGTTCCGAAGAGCCGTTTTCCGGCCCCGGAAAGCTATGTGGAAGTAGCACCTTCGCCAATCCTGTCCCAATACCGACAGGTCTCGCTCACGGGACTCTCACTCCACTACCATTTGCGTCGCATCCAGTGTCGCCAGCCGTATTCCGGCGCGGAATAGCGTCGGCGTCGGCACGGCGGCACATAAACCGACAGGTCGTGAAGAGAGGTACCGACGTGGCCGACCATGGCGGCACCACCCAGCTCCGTATCAACCGCGCCACACTGTGGGTCGGTAGCGACATCTACCAGCTCCGCAATATCGCCCGCGTGCAGTCACTGGTCTCCACACCCGACCGGGCGGGGGTCACCCGGGCCATCACCAGAACCGTCTTCTGGCTGTTCGGCCTGACGGTAGCGCTCTGTTGCGGCGCCCAGGCCGACGCGCCGAGCGGGGTCGCCGTCGTCGCCGCGCTGGTCTTCCTGGCCCTCGCCGCGCACAGTGGCTGGACGGCGTTCCGCATCGCCACCCGGGCCACCCAGTACGCCCTCGTGCTGGAGACCACTGGTGCGCCGAGCGCCGCCCTCGTGAGCACCGACGGCGTGATGATCGACGGGCTGGTGGGTCTCATCGCCGAGGCCATCGAGAATCCGCCGATTCGGGAGATCATCCAGAACATCGACAATCGGAAACTGGTCTTCGGCGACGAGATCAACATGAAGAGCAACGGCATCCAGATCGGAAAGGTGGTGCGCGGTGGGTGACCATTACGGCGACCAGATCAACATGCACGGCGGATATCTCCAGATCGGCAAGATCGTCGGTCGGGATGCCGCCGACGAGCTGAGTTCGCTCATCTCCCTGCTACAGCAGAAGGGAGCTGCCGACGCTCAGGGAAACGTCGTCGACCCCGTGGTGGCCGCCGAGACCGTCAGGCAGGAGAAGAGCCGCCTCACCGGTCTGCACGAGGCGGTACGCAAGGGACTCGGCCCTGCGATGAAGACCCTGGCCACGGGTACGGCCGTGGAATTCATCGTGCAGTCGCTGACCTGACGGCACCGGTCAGGCCGGCCAGCTGCCGGTGGTGAGGAAACGTTCGATGGTGGCCAGGTGCGGGGCGAGGTCGAGGCCCTGCCCGGCCACCCAGGCATCGTCGTAGTAGGTGTCGGCGTAACGCTCTCCGGCGTCGCAGATCAGGGTGACCACCGAGCCGGTCCGGCCCTGCGCGAGCAGCTCCCCGATCAGCCCGAACGCACCCCACAGGTTGGTGCCGGTAGAGCCGCCGACCCGCCGGCCGAGCACCGCCGAGCCGGCCCGCATGGCGGCCAGCGAGGCGGCGTCGGGCACCTGGGTCATCCGGTCCACCACCGAGGGGAGGAAGGACGCCTCGACGGTGGGCCGGCCGATCCCCTCGATCCTGGACCCCCGGCCGGTGCACGCCGACCAGTCGGCGGCCTGCCAGGCCGGGTAGAACGCGGAGTTCTCCGGGTCCACCACGCAGAGCTTGGTGGGCAGCCGCTGGAAGCGGGCGTACCGGCCGATGGTGGCGCTGGTGCCGCCGGTGCCCGCGCCCACCACGATCCAGGCCGGCACCGGGTGCCGCTCCAGGGCGAGCTGTGCGTAGATCGACTCGGCGATGTTGTTGTTGCCCCGCCAGTCGGTGGCCCGCTCGGCATAGGTGAACTGGTCCATGAAGTGCCCACCGCTGTCCTCGGCGAGCCAGCGCGCCTCGATCACCACCTTGGCCGGATCCTCGACCAGGTGGCAGCGCCCGCCGTGGAACTCGATCTGGGCGATCTTCTCGGGGGAGGTGGAGGCGGGCATCACCGCGACGAACGGCAGCCCGAGCATCCGGGCGAAGTACGCCTCGGAGACCGCCGTCGAGCCGGAGGACGCCTCGATCACCGTGGTCGCCGGTCCGATCCAGCCGTTGCAGAGCCCGTAGAGGAAGAGCGAACGGGCCAGCCGGTGCTTGAGCGACCCGGTGGGGTGCACCGACTCGTCCTTGAGATAGAGGTCGATCCCCCACTGCCGGGGCAGTGGGAACGGCAGCAGGTGGGTGTCGGCGGACCGGTTGGCGTCGGCCTCCACCGAGGCGATGGCCTCGGTCACCCACACCCGGCTGGCCTCGTCGCACCGGTCCAGATGAGTCACGTCGGCAACGTTACAAGCGAGGTCAGCTCGGGTTCGGGCCGACCCGGCGGCGCTGCCGGCGCTGCCCGGCCCGGCCGACCGCCCGGACCACCGGGACCAGCGCCAGCGCCAACCGGGGAAAGGTGTCCAGCAGACGTACCTGGGCGCCCCGCCAGCGCGGCAGGCTGACCACCGGGCGGGGGCGCCGGGCCAGCCGGGCGACCCGCGCCGCGACCCGTTCCGGGCGCAGCAGGGTGCCGGTGAAAGAGGCCGCCGCGTCCGGGTCGTCCAGCCGGTCGTGCAGCATCGGCGTCCAGATGCCGTCCGGGCAGAGACAGGAGATGTGTACGTCGCGCAGCCCGGCCGTCCGCAGGTCGGCGAGGGTGCCGATGCTGAACGCGAGCAGCGCGTGCTTGCTGGCCGCGTAGACGGTCTCGCCGGGGGCGGCGACCAGCCCGGCCAGGGAGACGACGTTGAGCACGTGCCCGTGCCCCTGGGCGCGCATCACGTCGAGGGCGGCGAGGGTGCCAGTCATCGCGCCGAGCGTGTTCACCTCCAGCACCCGCCGTCGGGTGGCCGGATCCTGCGTCCAGGACGGCCCGGTGACCAGGATGCCGGCGTTGTTCACCCAGAGTCCGAGCCCGCCCCGACCGGCCGCTTCGGCGGCCACCTCGGCGCAGGCCGCCCCGTCGCGGACGTCGAGCGCCCGGGACCATCCGCCGAGCGGTCCGGCGGCGAGCGCGACCGCGTCGGCATCCAGGTCGGTCAGGAGTACGGTCCAGCCGTCGGCGTGCAACGCGGCGGCGACGGCCCGGCCGAGCCCGCCCGCCGCCCCGGTCACCACGGCGGTGGTGGGCGCAGGCGTCGTCATCGGCGCAAGGTATCGCCGTCGTCCCTTCCGCACCAGCCCCGGCCCGCCCGACGGCGTCGGGGCCCGTCCATGGGGCGGCACGGCGGCCGGTCGGTCCGCGGTGCGGCACGGCGGCCGGTCAGGAGGTCGGCGGCTCGATCGGCTGGGGCCGGTTCTCCCACTTGGTCGACAGCGCGATGCCGGTGCGGGTGGAGGCCACCCCGGGGGTACGGCTCAGCCGGACGATCAGCTGCTCCAGCTCGGCGATGGTGCCCACCCGCGCCTTGAGCAGGAAGGACTCGACGCCGGCCATGAAGTAGCAGGATTCGATCTCGGGCATCTGCCGGAACGTCTCCAGCACGTCGTCGGTGTCCCCGCCGGAGTCCTCGACGATGCCGATCAGCGCGGTCACCCCGAGCCCGATCGCCTCTGGCTCGACCTCGGCGCGGTATGCCCGGATGACGCCGCTGGACTCCAGCTTGCCGACCCGTTCGTGCACGGCCGGCGCGGAGAGACCGACCTGCCGGGCCAGCTCGGCGTACGACAGGCGGGCGTTACCGCGCAGCAGTTCGACGAGGCTCCGGTCGATCGTGTCCACGGAGGGTGAGCCTATCCGTTGGGGCGTAACGTCCCGCGCCGGGCATCCGTTGAACATGACAGCAGGTGACAGTTCGCAGACCGACGGTCAAGGGAGTGCCGCGCCGGTACCATTTACTAACTTCTCACTCCGTGCGTTTTTCGCGTTTGGCGGACAGGCCAGGTCGCTGGTGCTGTAATTGCCATACGTCCCTCATGACGGCTCTGGGCTCGCACCGGCCGGGGGCAGTGTGTTCAGCCGAGGGCTTCGTCGACGCGAGGAGGGGGCTGTGGACACTGGAGATCGCCTGCTGACACCGGGTGAGGTCGCCGCACTGTTTCGGGTGGACCCGAAGACTGTGACGCGGTGGGCGGCGGCCGGCCGGATAGGCAGCATCCGGACTCCAGGCGGGCATCGCCGGTTTCGGGAATCCGAGGTGCGGGCCCTGCTGGAAGGGGAGGGCATGTTGGACGAGGCGGATGACATGGGCAAACCGCGCAATGCGGGCCCTACCGCCTCGACCGGGCCGGGTCCGGCCAATGCCGGGATGTACTGAATGGTGCGATACGGGCGCGCGGGCCGGCCGAAAGGTCCGGCCCGCCTCCGACTGGGCGGTTGACGGGTTCCGGCGGGGATCGTCCGGCCCCGCCACCGGGCGGCCACCCGCGTCAGGTGCCGGTAGGCGGCTTGTTGTGTGCGGCACCCAGATCGACGACGGGTCAGCGGTCGGCGGCCAACTGGCCCGACCAGCGGCGGAACAGCGTGTGCGGCACGCCCAGGGCGTCCAGCACCTTGCCGGCGACGAAGTCGACAAGTTGCGCTGCGGTGGCGGACGCACCCGCGCCGTAGAAGCCGGGGCTGGCCGGCAGCACCACCGCGCCGGCGTCGTGCAGCGCGATCAGGTGTTCCAGGTGGCTACGGGTCACCGGGGTCTCCCGGGGCACCAGCACCACCGGGCGTCGTTCCTTGAGGTTGACCTCGGCGGCGCGTTGCAGCAGGTCCTTCGACAGGCCGATGGCGATGCCGGCGCAGGCCGCAGTGCTGGCCGGCACCACCGCCATTCCTCGTACCCGGTAGGAGCCGCTGCTCGGACCGGCGGCGATGTCCCCGGCGGGCCAGTGCCGTACGTCGTCGTCGGTGAGATCCCGGCCCAGCCAACCGGCGAGGTCCTCGGCCCAGTGGCCGTCCCGGAACGGCCGACCGGTCTCGTCGAGGACGGTCAGCCGGGCGGCCCGGGACACGATCAGGTCCACCGGCTGCCCGGCGTCGAGCAACCCCCGGACGACGGCCGCCGCGTACGGGGTGCCGGACGCCCCGGAGACCCCGACCACCCATGGTTCACGCATACAACCAGCCTGCCTGGTCTGCCCCGACTGTCGACGCCCACCCCCGGGAATCCCCGCCCCCGCCCGGCTGCACCGACCGGACCCGGGCGACGCGTCCGTGGGCGACCTGGGATGCTGCGGTCTACTGATCCACACCGTACGGGGGGAGGCATCGGTATGGTCGGCGAGGTCCTCTGGGCGTTACGGTCGACGTGCCCGATCCCACCCCGGCTCTCGCCGTACGCCGACGGGGTGCAGGAGTGGTTGCTGGACCGGCTGCCCCGGTGGGGGTTCCCGTTGGACGCCGAGGCACTGGGCCGGCTCGACCGGGCCGGCTTCGCCAGGTATGCCGGCCGCCTCTACCCGGACGCCGACGAGCCGGACCTGCGTACCGTGACCGCCCTGTTCACCTGGTTCTTCCTGGTGGACGACGCCTGTGACGGGCCGGACCGGCTCCCCCCGGAGCAGATCCGGGCCTTGCGGACGGGGACGCTGACCCTGCTGCACGACGGCCCTCGACGACGGCACCCGGGGTTCGGCGGGCCGCTGCGACGGCTACTGGTGGAGGCGTGGCGGGCGCCCCGACGCCGGATGCCGGCACGCTGGCGGCTACGGTTCACCGACGCGGTCGCCGACCACCTGGACGGCACCTGGCGGGAGGCGGTGGCGAAGGAGAACGGACGGGCACCCGGGGTGACCGAGTACGTCGAACTGCGCCGGGCCACCTCGGCGGCGTACGTGTCGTACCCGCTTATCGAGTTCGTCGGGGGGCGGACGCTGCCCGAGGCGGTCTACCACCATCCGCTGCTGCGTCAGATCGGCGCACTCGGCAACGACCTGCTCTCCTGGTACAACGACCTCGCCTCGGTGGAGCGGGACCGGGCCACCGCCGGCGGGCACAACCTGGTGCTGGCGCTGGCCGCCGAACGGAACGTGCCGGTGGCGCAGGCGGTGGAGCTGGTCGCCGAGCGGTGGCAGGACACCATGGCCGCCTTCGAGAGGCGACGCGCGACGGTCCCGTCGTTCGGCCCCGCCCTGGACGATGCCGTCGCCGCCCACCTCGCCGGCATCGCGAACGCCGTCCGCGGCACCATCGACTGGACCCTCGAAAGCGCCCGCTACCCCACCCACCCCTGACGCCCTCCCCAACC